>JANOQB010000494.1:0-11821 GCA_031422215.1 Cytophagales bacterium
GAAGCCACTTCGCGGATCAATGTATCGGCATGACGGTTTTGATGGATGAAGTTGCTATACATGGCTCCGTTCCTGTCGTTATTTGAAGTGTCGGGTTTGAAGGTTTTGGTCTGATGAATATAATTTTGAATGTATTCCTGATAACGGAGTAGAGAAAGCACAGCCGATTCTTTGTCCAAATTGTTAAGGTCCAAAGCCAATTGCTTTCTTATCGGATAGGGTTTGAAGTCTGGGGCAGCCACACTTGCCTTGCTGATGGATTCCTGAAGTCTAGTTTCCGTTTCGTTTAACTTTGTGCGCAGTTCACTGATATTGGTGGCAACGGATTTTCTTACCCTTTCCACCCAATTGGAATAATCCCAAAATTCAATCTTATCGCCCAGAAAATTCAATCGGGTGATAAACCCATCCAACCTAAAAGTCTCAATTGGTTTTACGGTATAGGTCTGCTTATGATACCGGATCGGATATTCTTTGATCAAAGCCTGATATTGATTGAAGTAATACAGGCTCGAATCATAATCTGATTTTAGCTGTGCGAGCCGGGCATCGAGGCCCTCATCAAAAAGCAACTGTAAATCTTCGAGGCTCTCATATTGGTTGCTAATAGCGGCAAAATTTTTCACTGCTTTATCATACGAGTTTACACTGTGCGTGAAGTTATAGTAGATAGCCGGTAGCTTTTGTTTGAACAGTTCGGCAGAATCCAATCCAATTTTTATTCTTGCTTTCACTTTGGCAAAGTCCACGGCCGGTTTTCCTTTCGCATCAAACGAGTTTGGAAAAAAAGGATAGTAATATTCGTTGTTGCGGCTAACTTCATTAGCCACCACATAAATGTTGGCTTGCAGAAATCTTAAACCAGCCTCATTGGCATTTGAAAAGGCAGCTTATAATCGGTGAGGGGATCAACCTTCGTATAGGCTTTTTCATAAATCAGCGCCAGCCTGAAATAAACATTAGGTTCTTTGTTATCGGCCACGTTGTAATCTTTGAGTTCATTGCGAACTTCCTCATCGCCCATGCCGCTAAAGGTGAGCACGAGGTCGCTGTATTTCATGCGTTGTGAAAATGCGACTGATGTAATAAGGATAAAAAAAGTAAGTAAAATATTTTTTTTCATAGCTGATTTCTAATTGCTCAACACTTTCATTTCTACACGCCTATTCACAGCCCTGTTCTCCTCTGTTTTGTTCTCCACCTTCGGGGCTACCTCGCCATAGCCTTTGGATACCAGCCTATCGGGTGGGATGGCAGCCACTAAATAGGTAAGGACACTTTTTGCGCGCTTGTTCGATAAGATCAAGTTATATTCGGGTGGGCCTTTGTCATCGGTGTGGGCGGCCACTTCCATTTTCAGGTTCGGGTTTTCAACCATCAATTTGATTACGCGGTTCAGTTCTGTAAATGATATATCACTGAGCTGATCGGAGTTGGTCTCAAAATTTATATCGCGCAAAGCCAGCTTGGCGTTGATGTCAAGTTTTTGAAGTGATACATGGATGGGCTGCACCTTTCCGTCTATCAAGTCCAGTGATGTTGAACTAAAAGCATAGCCTTGGTCGCTGGTCACTTCCACTTCATAGCGGTCGCCCGAGCGCAAGGATACAATGGTGTTGCCTTCCACTTCAATCACTTCGCCTCTAGTTTTGTTTTTGAGCAACACTTTGGATTTTACTTTTGAATTATTGGTCAAGTCTGTCACGTTGATGGGCACTTCAAATTTTTCAGGAACCAAGTCCACATATTTTTTAAAATCCCTGTAGATGATAAGCCCATCACTGTGAAAACTCAACTTGGTGTCTTTGAAATGATCGGAGGAAACCAATATCTCATAGGTTTTCCCGATTGGCAATTCTATAACAACCTGTCCTGTTTTGAAATGGGTTCTTACCTCTTTGATGTACTCATGCTTGCCCCGCTCATTTACTTTTACCTTGGCCACTACGGGTTCAAAAAGTTCGCGGTCATCAACAGTCAGCTCTAGCCTCACGGTTTTGAACAACGGCACGTTCACTGATATCTCCTGATATTTTTTTACGTCTCTCAAATCCACAAAATGAGTATAGCTGCTATACCCGTTTTTTCTGAATTCGATATTAAAATTGCGGCCCACCGGCAGCACTAATGTAAAGCGGCCATCCGCAGCGTTGCTCTCCATCAGCAACACTTGCTCGGAAGTCAACGCATCGGTTACGATCACTTCGGCATCCAATCCGGCTTTGCTGTCGGTGTCTGTTACAAAACCCTGCACGATGTTGTTTACAAACTGGCGAAACCTGAACGGTATGGTAACCGAATAAATATCTTTATTGTCAAAATTGTAGTACAGCAAATCTCCCTCGGCAGAAATGCATGGAGCTTGATCAGATTTTTCTGTGTTGACAAATCCTAAATTTTCGGGCATTGACCACTCGCCCAAGTCGTTGAGTTTAGCCTGATACATGTCATAGTCACCTGCATCATATTTATCTTTTCCGTGCGGGCGGTTGGAGGAAAAAATAAGAGTACGGCCATCGGCCATTATCCGAGGAGCTTTCTCCGAATCCTGGTTAATGGGCAACGGCAATTTGGTAGGCTTGCCCCAATTCCCATTTTTGTCTCGTACAGATTTGTATATCGAGGTTTTAAATACCGGCTCAAGTCTCCTCAACTCTTTCGATCGTGCTTCTTGTGTGTTTTGCCTGATGAAATAAAGTGTTGTGCCATCGGCACTAATGGATGGGAATGCTTCGTATCCGTTTGTATTTATAGGGGCACCAATACTTACCGGGTCGCTCCAACCTTCTTTGGTTCTGGTGGAATAGAATATATCTTCCTGGTTTGCTTTTGTGCTCCTGAAAAAAAAGAGCGTGTTTCCATCAAAACTTATACTTGGCCCGCCAATCAAATCGGAAGAATCGGCTGATAAATTTATTTTTGTGAGTGGTTTTATTTCGGACCATTTGCCGTTTTCCAATTGCGATTGAAAAAGCTCCCACTTGCTGCCCTTCTTGCTACCTTCAATGATTATTGTTTTGCCATCGGCCTGGATGGTAGGCGAGTACTCGAAAAAGGCAGTATCAGCAATGGCGGGTTTTTTTGTGCTGTTATAATATTGGGCAGAGTCGAAAGGCACAGGCACGGTTGTACTTGGCTTTGATTGAGCCCATGCCACCGTGCCCGAAAAAATAAACGCCACAAAAATTAATCCCTTCATAAACAGCGATCAGATTATATTATCAATGTCCCGAAAGCACAAAAGCTCCCCAATAATAGGGCTCCGGATATTTTTTTTTCAAAGCGAGCTGAGCTTGCCTGAACGCGCTGTGCTTGTCTCCTTCTTTCAGCCAGAGGGAATAAAAAGTGGTCATCAGTTCCTGCGTGGCCGCATCGTCCACTTGCCACAAACTCATGAGCACGGCTTTGGCTCCGGCCACATTAAATGCACGCTGCAATCCATACACCCCTTCTCCATTCCTTACTTCGCCCAGGCCTGTTTCGCAAGCGGATAGTGCTACCAATTCGGTTTGATCGAGCGACAAGTTCATCGCTTCATAGGCGGTGAGTATGCCATCTTCTACCTGTGCCGCATCGCGGGCGGCACTAACGCCTGCCAACAAAAGGCCAGACCTGAACAAAGGATTCTCCACAATTTCGGAAGCATCATCTTTGTCGAGGCCATCCTCCACATCCAGATCGCTAAGAAAAAAACCATGTGTCGCCACGTGGACCAAGCCGGGAGAATCGAGCAGTTTGACATTTGCTTCTGTAGCTTCAGACTTTGTAAATGAACTGACCTTCCAATTTGCCGCAGTCAAGATATCACCTATCATCTCAGTTTCTCTTTCAGTGGCAGGCAGGGCGGGAATTTCATCGCTGGCAAATCCATAGAATTGCGACAAGGCTCTTTTCTTTCCAATGGCCCCATCTACTTTCGAAAGGTTATAATCCGGGAAGCCAAAAATGTGGCCTACAGTTTTCGGCAAACCCCTTGTGCGCTTCTCTGCCAACTCCCGTGTGTTGCTCACGATCCTGATCACTTTCGTTTCCAGCACCCATTGGTTGCTTTCAATGTTGAGTATTGTATTGGGATTGATTTTATTGAAAACACCATCGCAGCTTAAATACACCGTGCTTGCGTTGGATATTTTCTCAGCCAAAGGTTGCCAAAAAATTTTATGCGAAAGCTCATCCATTTGTTCGTGCCTGATGTTGTTGCGATGATATTTAAAAAATCTTCCTTCCAATTTCATCCCATAAAACCACACCACCATAGTGGGCACCTGGCTGTCAGCGGTTAGCACAAGGCCTGCGTAGATCACCGAGTCGGCTATGAATTTTTTCTTTATCCTGATTATTTCTACGGCTGCCTCTCCTGGCTTAAGTGCTTGCTGAACATCTTTCCATGAATAATCTTCCTTCTCGAACGTGTTTGAAAACAAGGCCGACTTTTCCGAAAGTTTCTTTTCGATTTCGTTGGCGGTCCGTTCCAGCAGGGCAAGGTCAACAGGTTGTTTTGCACGTTCATCGGCAGAAAGGCTTACCAATTTTACGATAGTCTCTTTGGTGGTGAGCCACTGGTGATAGAGGTCTTTGAGTTCCTGATTGTCGCCATTCAATATTCGGGTGCGCACTTTGTTTGACGCATTGAGCAAAATCGCCTTAGTGCCCAACTGCAGGTTATAAAGCGACTCAATCATTTGCTGTGATGCTTCCGGCTTTTTGAAAATCATCTCCACACAAAAGTCCTGATAGGCATCGAAGGCTGGTTTTATTTTATTGTAGAATGCACTTTTCTCTTTCTCGCTCAGCGCAGGAAAAAAATCTTTGATCTGTTTTTGGTAATTGGTGATCACGGGTTGATAAAATGCGTTGGCCTGGTCCAGATTTCCGGTGGCGTGATAGAGTGCTGCCATTCCATACAGCGAGCGGGCATAATCGGGGTGCGACTCGCCCAGCACGCGCTTGCGTATTTCAACGCTTTCTTTCCAGAATTTTTCTGCCATCTCAAAGTTATTATTGTCTTGATGCATGGCCGCCAGATTACTGACAGCGGTGGCATACGAAGCCGAATTTTTTCCGGTTGATTTTTCAATGGTTGCCAGCACTCTTTCAAGTAATGGCAATGCCTCTTTTTGCCTTCCCGTTTTTTGGTAAAACGTGGCTAAATTTTGTAGCGTGGTGGCAAACTGCGGGTGCGCTTCGCCCAGGGTTTTGCGGTCTATTTCAAGGGCTTCCTGAAAAAGGGGCGCGGCCTTGTCATATTTTTCCTCTAATTGATAGAGGGTGGCCAAGTTTTGCAACACAGTTGAATATTCCCTGTTGCCTTTGCCAAAATTCATTTCATAAATGCGGAGCGAGTTTTGGAACAGTGGCTCTGCTGCCGGAAAATTTCCCATGGTTTGAAGCAACAGCCCGAAAGCATTTTGCGCTTGTGAATAAAGTATGCTGTTGTCACCTTTTATTTTTACGATCGTTTCGTTGGCAAGCCTGTAGGCCGTTTCGGCATGTGTATATTCACCAACGGTTTGATAATACTTTCCTAAGCTGAGGCTTACCAATCCATAGTCAAGCGATTCTTTGCCCTCCGGTTCAACGATTGCCAAGGCTGAATCCAACTGGTTTTTTGCCTCGGAGTTGTGGCCGAGCCGAAGGTTCATCAAGGCAATATTTTCCAAGGCGGTAACCAATAAGCGAGGATGACTGGCCTTCTCTTTGGTCAACACATTTTTAACCCGAAGAAGCAAATGCCGGGCTTCGTTCCACCGGCCCTGATCCTGCTGGGAGGAAGCCATGTTGTTTAATGTATTCAGATAATTTGGATCCGATGTTTCCTCGATGCCATATAGTGCGATCACCCTTTTGTAGAGCGAATCGGCCATTATAAAATTGCCTGTTGCCTGATAGCACCGGGCCAGACCGCTCAACGCAATGGCCTGCTCTTTTTGCGGAGGCGAAGGCAAGGAGGAAATTATACTCCATGCTTTTTCGTAATCCTGGCGGGCCAATCCAAAATCAAATGACTTGAATATGATCATGCCCTTTTTGCTGTGGGTAGAAGCTAAGCGAAGGTGAGCAGATCCGAATACCTGATCAAAATAACCAAGCGATTCGCTGATGGCGCTCAATGATTTTTCGTTCTCTCCCATTTCTGAATAGAGTACGGCCATGTTTTCCAACGTTGTGGCATAACCGATCAACCCTTCTTTTGAATTTTTGCTGAACCCCTTCAATGCCTCATTATACAATTCAAGTGATTGTTTGTAGTGTCCTTTGTTTTGTAAAACAGAAGCCCGGTTGCTCAGCGATTCCGCATAAGCAAGTTCACCACCCGGTTGATTTTTTACCTTTTCGAGAAATTGCTTAGCCAATGTGTCGTTTCCCATTGCCTGAAGGTTCACCGATCTTTCATTGAGCACTTTCAAGTAAATTTCTTCCCCGGTTGCGTTCAATTTTTCCAACAGGGTTTCTGCTCCCTGAAAATATTTTTCTGCCTCGTCATGTTTTTTTGCCCGGTAGTGCCCCACGCCTAGGTTTAAGAGTACCATTCCATATTCCATTGTTTCCGTCATGGCGAGAGATACAAATATTTCTCTTGCCGCATTGATTGCTTTGATTGCCTCCAATGGCTTATCGCGATCAATGTTCACGTTTCCCAAATAGAGCAAGCCCATAGCCGACTCCTCCATCAAAGCAGGATGGATGAGATTTAACGATTCGCTGAGAATGGTATATGCCAGTGCATCGTCATCGTTCAGATAAGAGTTGATGCCAATGAGCAAGTTGCATTCTATTACCGGGGCATCGGATTCTTTAAAATATTGCAACAATATGGTGCGCGATTTCCTGAGAACGTCAATGGCATCCTGAAAGCGGTTTAGGTGTTGATAAAACTGCGCGGCCTGCTGATAAGCCACAGCCAGCACGGTGTCGGTCTTGCTTTCGCGGATCGTGATTTCTTTTAGGGAATAGTCGAGGGCTTTTTCAAAATTGCCTTTGCCATACGAAGTGTTTTGAAGCAGCCGCAGAATGGAAGCATACACGGTGTTGGCTGCGCCTTGGTTCTGCTGGTAGTTGGCCAAACATTGTTGTGCCTCCTCATCTGCCTTTTCAAGGTCGCCTTTATCCATCCATTCCTGAGCCTGTTTATAATGCTGCTCCCAAGTTTGACCAAGCACAGTGGGGGCAACAGCCGATAAAAACAGTAAGGTGAAAAGCGTGTGGCGCAAGGGCATGGCTGATTAGTGGTCAATTACATCCAAATCAAAAGCACATCAATTTAAATTAAAACACTCGACCCGCAAAGTAGTGGATTTTAACCACAGGCGTCAATACCACAAAAAGGGTATTCTTTACAACTTTGCCACGAAGGCTCAAAGGCACTAAGAAAGCTCAGCCTTGAGAAAGCCTGTTCTTCTTTACCACCCAAATCATCAATCCCCTCCTCGCAAATTTTATCTTCTTTATTTCTATCCAAATACATACCTTACCATATAATATTTAAACACCACTTTAACATCAAACTTATGGCATCCTATTCAATCAACGTAAATGGAGAGAAGCGCACCGTGGATGTAGCCTCCGACACACCCTTGTTGTGGGTGCTTCGCGACAGCCTCGGCCTGGTGGGCACCAAGTACGGCTGCGGTATTGCGCAATGCGGTGCATGCACAGTTCATCTAAACGGAAATGCAGTACGCTCTTGTTCCTTGCCGGTTTCGGCATTGGGCAATGCAAACATTGTTACCATCGAAGGACTTTCGAAAGAAGGCGACCATCCTGTGCAACAAGCATGGCAGGAAGTGGATGTTCCACAATGTGGCTATTGCCAGGCAGGCCAGATCATGTCGGCCAGTGCGCTGCTCGCAAAAAACCCGAAACCCAACGATGAGCAAATCGAAACTGCAATGAATGGAAATATCTGTCGGTGCGGCACTTATCACCGCGTGAAGGAAGCAATCGTGTTGGCCTCATCCAAAATTTAATAATCGCGACTATGGAAACGATGACAAAATCAAACAGACGTGATTTTATTAAATTGAGTTTGACCGCAGGCGGTGGCCTTGTGCTTGGCTTTCAATGGAAGGCTTCGGCCGCTATGGGCATGTTGGACGAAGCGGCCCCCGCAGCCGATGTAATCTTCAACAGCTATCTATCCATTTCACCTGATGATGTGATCACGATATTTTCGCCAAACCCGGAGTTGGGACAGAACATCAGGACTTCCTTCCCCATGATCGTGGCCGAAGAATTGGAAGCAGACTGGAAGAAAGTGAAAGTGGTGCAGGCCATGCTGGATTCAAAAAAATTCGAGCGGCAACTTACCGGAGGCAGTGGGGCCATTCCCCATTCATGGGAACGCTTGCGCAAAGCCGGGGCAACCGCCAAGCACATGCTGGTGGAAGCGGCCGCCAAACGCTGGAGTGTTTCGTCCTCAACACTGAAAGCTGAAACGGGAAAAGTAATTCACCCAGATGGCCGGTCGCTTACTTATGGTGAACTAGCTACCGAGGCAGCCACCATGGAAGTGCCCAAAGAAGTAAAACTAAAAGACAAAAAAGATTTTAAGATCATTGGCACCTCGGTAAGAAATGTTGACAACAAAGAGATGGTGACTGGCAAACCACTTTTTGGTGTGGACTTTTACCGCGAAGGAATGTTGCACGCCATGATACAAAGGCCAGAAGCATTTGGGATGAAAATAAAATCGGTGGACAGTGCTGCCGCCAAAGCGATGCCCGGCATTGTGGATGTGGTTACGTTCAAAAATAATGTTGCCGTAGTGGGCAAATCCAACTGGGAAATATTGAAGGCACGCAAACTGCTGAAGATCGAATACGAGAAAGACGGAAACATAGAAAGCACTTCCGATCACGATCGCTTATTTAAAGAGTTGCTTGACAAGCCGGAAGTAGCCGTTAAGCGCAAAGACGGAGATGTGGAAGCTGCGTTTAAAGGAGCCGCGAAAACAATCAAGCGCGAATATCAATGTCCGTTCCTCTCGCACTCGCCCATGGAGCCTATGAACTTCTTTGCACACGTTCGTGCCGATGGCGTGGAGTTGGTGGGGCCATCGCAAACACCCGAAGCAGCAAGGGGAGCAACCGCCACATTGCTTGGAGTTGCGCCCGATAAAATCACGTTGGAGCTTACTCGACTGGGTGGCGGATTTGGCCGCAGATTGAAAACCGATTTTGTTTTGGAAGCCGCAGAACTTTCGAGCATCATCAAAGCACCCGTGAAAGTTACGTGGACACGCGAGGATGACATGATGGGCGGAAGCTATCGCCCGGCTGTGCGCTACCGTTTTGAAGCAGCCTTAGATACCAGCGGAAAAATGATCGGGTACAGACTTCGTGGCATAGGCATCAACTCGGGCAACCCTACACGGGAAGATAATTTTCCTTCCGGTGCGGTTGACAACCTGCTCATTGAAGGTGAAGAATATAAATCACCGATCACCACAGGTGCATGGCGCGCGCCCATCACTAATTTTCTTGCGTTTGCCGAGCAGGCATTTCTGGATGAAGTGGCGTTGGCAGCAGGCAAAGACCCTGTGCAGTTCAGGCTTGAGTTATTGGATCGCGCCAAGCAAACACCAGTGGGTGCCATCAAATATGATATTGACAGGATGAAAACGGTGATACAAACAGTGGCCGAAAAATCTGGCTGGGGCAAAAAGAAAAATCTGGCGCAAGGGTTCAGTGTTTATTTTTCTCACCGCTCGTATGTGGCACAAGTGGCCGAGGTGGAAATGAAAAAAGGAACTCCCGTTTTGAAAAAGATTTATGCAGTTTCCGATTGCGGCATTGTGATAAACATGAGCGGGGCCCGGCAGCAAGTTACCGGAGGCATTGTGGATGGCCTTGGCCACGCACTATATGAAGCCTCACCTTCAAAAATGGTGCAGCCGAACAAAGGAACTTTAACAACTACCGCCTCATCCGTTTTAAAGAAGTGCCCGAAGTGGAAGTTCATTTTATCGACAACGGTATTGACCCCACCGGACTGGGTGAGCCTGCGCTTCCACCCACAGGTGGTGCCGTGGCCAACGCAATCTTCAAAGCCACCGGCAAGCGTTTGTATAACCAACCATTCACATTGCAAGAAGAAATGAAGGCCGTGAAGTTGGGAGAGAAGATGTGATTTATCTTTTTTTAATTATCGAAACCCCTGCAACCGATGGATTGCAGGGGTTTTTTGTTTGATGATTTTTAACCGCATAAAGGAGCTTTCACCACAGAGACGCTAAGTTGCAAAGGTGCGCAAAGAAGAATCCTCTTTGCATTTCTTAGCGGCTTTGCACCTTAGCGGTAAAATTTACCTTCCAACCAATGATTAAATTAAATTTTTTCTTTGTGAAACTTCGTGCTTTGGTGCCTTTGTGGTTTAATTTGCTGCTCAGCCATTATCTCCAATCATTTTTTACACATGGACTTCAAAGAAATATTTTCCGTTTCGCTCATACTCTTCTCCGTGATCGACATTGTGGGCGCAGTGCCGTTCATTATCCTGATCAAAAAAAGAGAGGGCAGGATCTATGCAGAGAAAGCAACGTTGATCTCTGCCGTGCTGATGGTGGCCTTCCTGTATTTGGGCCAATCCATTCTCACGTTGTTCGGGTTGGATGTTGCCTCCTTTGCCGTGGCCGGAGCGATCGTTATTTTTATTGTGGCCATGGAAATGATTTTGGGGATCACCTTGATCAAAGACGATCAGGATGCAAAAGGCAGTGGCTCCATTGTGCCCCTTGCATTTCCGCTCATTGCCGGAGCGGGCACGCTCACCACCATCCTTTCTTTGCGGGCAGTCTATGAAGAGATCAATGTGTTGATAGGCATCCTGTTGAATTTGGTGTTGGTTTATATTGTGCTGCGCTCTTCCAGTTGGCTCGAGCGGGTGATAGGCAAATCAGGTTTTGCCGTTTTGCGCATGGTGTTTGGCGTGATCTTGTTGGCCATTGCAGTGAAGATATTCAAAGCCAACGCGTTTCCACTATGATTTATTAACTTTGATGCATGGGCAAGGAAGAGCAAATTCAGCACTGGATAAAAACTGCCGAGGTAGATTGGGCAACCGCAGAAGACCTTCTCAAACTAAAAAGGTTTTTGCATGCATTGTTTTTCTTTCATTTGGTAATCGAAAAACTGTTGAAGGCGCATTGGGTAAAAGATAACCCGGGCGATTTTCCACCCTATTCCCATAACTTAGAATTTATTTATGGCAACACACAGGTTGAACTTTCTGCCGAGTATGTTGACGAACTGAGAGCATTGAACCACTGGAATTTAGAAGGGCGTTATCCCGACTACCTGAACAAAATCAGTAAACAGGCAGACGAGAAATACACGCTGGCCAAATATGAAAACACAAAAAAGATAAGGAAATGTTTACTCGAAAATATCTAAAAACCCTTATCACAGAATTTGTTCTCGACCTGAAAAGCAAAGGGTACAATCCTTCAAAAGTTGTTTTGTTTGGCTCTTATGCGAAGGGCAATCCCCGCGAACATTCTGACATTGACCTTGCCATTTGGGATGAGAAATTTACAGGATGTGCTCCTATTGATGTGGAGGCCATATTAAAATCAAAAGTAAAATTTCCAACCTTGCTGGAGTTGAAAACCTACCATTCATCGGAAACCGAAGAATCGGATCCATTCATTGGAGAGATTATGAAACACGGAATTTTATTTGAACCAAACGTGTGATCCGCATCTACACCGATGGCGCAGCACAAGGCAATCCAGGCCCAGGAGGTTTTGGTGTAATACTGAAATATAACAACCACGAAAAGGAACTGAGCGGTGGTTTCCGGCTCACCACCAACAACCGGATGG
>JANOQB010000495.1:0-6334 GCA_031422215.1 Cytophagales bacterium
CTGGCTGTATCTGATGACTATTTTCTACTACCAAAATTTCGCTCCGCCAACTGGCGGACTTAAAAAGTTTGGCAGGAACGATATTTTGGTAGTAGCGCGATCGTAGTATGATTTCCAAAGCCCCCTCGGGGCGACAATTAATTTCTTGTAGGCGTGCCTTTTTTGAAATGCACCCAGGTATTCATTCAAAATTTTTTCTTACTGATGGGGCTGTTCGTTTTTGCTTGCCTTGCGTTGGGCTATGGCACAAACTATGTCGCACTATTTTTCCATAGAGCTAAATTCCCAACAAACTTATTCATTGCGCAAAGCATGAATAGGGTTTGCCACGGCTGCCCGGATTACGTGATAGCCCACGGTGATTGAAGTAATCGCAAAAGCGATCAATGCGGACAAAAGAAACGTTATCCATTCATCACTCAATTGTATCCGGAAAGCAAAATTCTTGAGCCAATTGTCTGTAAAGTACCAGGCGGCCGGAAAAGCCAGCGCAATGGAGAAGCCCACGAGCAAGAAAAATTCCAGGGAAACCAACCACACCAAACCCTGCACGCTTGAACCAATAACTTTGCGTATGCCAATTTCTTTGGTGCGCTGTTGTGTGGTGAACGAGGCCAGGCCCAACAGCCCAAGGCATGCAATAACTATTGTTAGTCCTGAAAAGACCGTGAAAAGTTGACTACGTTTTTCATCAGCATGATATTGTGAATCGAAGTCCTGATCGAGAAAAACATATTCAAACGGATGGTCTGGATTGATTTCCTTCCAGGATTTTTCAAGGCGTGCAATGGAGTTGCGCACATCACCTTCGGTGGTTCGTACAAAAATGTAGTTCTGCTCGTCATCTAAAACAATCATCAACGGTTCAATTACATCGTACAACGAATTTTGGTTATAATCTTTTACAACTCCTACCACATGCTTCTCAATGTCAGTATTATTGGGGCCGCCACCTTCAAAAATAATTTTCTTCCCGATCGGGTTGCTCCAGGCCATGCGTTTCACCATCGCTTCGTTCACCAGCACGGCAAAGGTTGTGTCGGAGATAACATCGCGCGAAAAGTCGCGGCCTTGAACTATTTTCATGCCTAATGTTTTCACAAAATCATAATCAGCACTAAATAGATCCACTCCCTTGTCAGTAAGTTTTCCTTCATTGTCTTCCACTTTTAAGAGAAGTTTTCCAATGCCTTCTCCGGGGGAAGAATCGGCCATGCCTACCATTTCAACGTCACTGTTTTTTTTGATTTCTTCTGCCAGTGCCCTGCCTCTTTGCTGCAATTCGCGACCTGTGAGGTCAATGCGAACAACCTGCTGCTTAACAAAGCCAAGATCTTTGTTCCGCAAAAATTCGAGCTGGTCGTAAACAATGAGGGTGCTGATGAGCATGAAAATGGAGATGGCAAACTGAACAACAACCAATGACTTGCGGAAAACAACACTGCCACCTTTAGCAGAAAGTTTGCCTTTCAATACATCTACCGGATTGAATCCAGACAGATAAAGGGCGGGATAACTTCCCCCAACAATTCCTGTAAATATCACAATGCCAAGTAAACTCAACAAAACCTGTTTCTGAAAAATAAATTCACTTGGTATTTCCTTGTTTGAAAGTGTATTGAACACGGGCAAGAGCAAAAGGATGAGGCCGAGGCTTACCACCAGGGCTATGAGAACAATCAAGATTGATTCGCTTATAAATTGGATTATAAGTTGTACGCGTTGCGAACCCATTACTTTTCGCAGGCCTACTTCTTTGGCGCGGTTGGCCGAGCGGGCCGTGGCAAGGTTCATATAGTTGATGCAGGCAATGATCAACATAAATATTGCTACGATGCCAAAAATATAGATGTAGGAAATATCTCCACCTGCTTCGGCTTCGTCCTGGATTTTGGAGTGAAGGTGAATTTCCGTTATCCGTTGCAATTCGTACTTGATTTTGATACCGGCCTGATCAAAAATAGGATTGACCTTCTGCTTCACAATGGTGTCTAAACTCGCATACATTTTAGAAAGATCGTACTGATTGGGCAACTGAATGTAAGTGTAAACCCCAAAGTTTCCCCACGAGCCTTGGTTTTGTGGGCGTGTGTTGCGGGAGATCAGCGCATCGAACCGGAAGTGAGAATTGTAAGGAATATCTTTTAATACCCCGGTGATTTTAAACTCTTCCTTTTGTTGGTTTTGCAGCGACTGTCCCATCGGGTCTATTCCGCCAAAATATTTTTTTGCTGTTTTTTCATTGATCACCATGGAAAAAGGCATGTCCAAGGCAGTATCAGGATCACCTTTTGTTAATTCGTAACTGAACATTTTGAAGACTGTAGAATCGACCAGATAAAAATCGTCTTCATAAAATTGCAGGTCGTTATTCTTATATAGATTGCGGTTCATGCCAAAAAACCTTACTGCATTTTCAACCTCCGGATAGTTATCGCGCAGTTCCTCGGCCAGCGGTATTTGTGCCAACGCCCACGTAAAGGCATTGTCAGGCTCCTTAATATTTGAAACAACCCGATAAATATTATCCGCATTTTTATGATAGCGATCAAAGCTCAGTTCATCCAAAATGTAGAGGAGCAAAAAAAGGCTGCAGGTAATACCGATGGTAAGCCCAAGGATATTGATGATGGTATAAGCCTTATCTTTAAGGAGACTGCGCAGGGAAATGGTAAGCAGGTTTTTGAGCATGGCGTAATGATTTATATTTTGCTTACGTAAAGATCAAGCAGGGTGTTTTACAATGGATGATAATTGAGGCTAAATAGTTTCGATAAGTAAATCAAAAACACGCAACCGGACTGCTGCTGCCTGTAATTATTAAACTTTCAAATGGGTTTGATAACCCTTAATGGGGTATCTTAATCAGAAAGGAAGAGGACTTCAGCATTGAGCGATCACTTACCAAACACGCTAAACATATTTAAGATAACGAGGCCAATGATGACAGGGCAAACAACCCGGATCATAAACAACCAGATTTTGTACGGGGCAATGCCCAAAATTTTTCCCGATTTGAATGCGGGCATGCCCAACGCTATTTCGTCAACGAGTAAATCGGTTTTCATAAACCATCCGGTGAACACGCACGTGGACAAAACCACCAACATCATCAACAAGCTTCCAAACAGATAATCAAAAATGTCCATCACTCCGGTTTTGATAACACCTAGAAAATTTACGTTCATCACCGATAGACTCTCCATCGCACCGGTGGACAGCGCAGAGGGAATGCCAAACAGAAAAGCTGCAATGGCCACCGTCCATGCTGCTTTTTTTCGGTTCCATTTTTTTTGATCCATAAAATAGGCCGAAGGGGCCTCCAACATGGAAATGGTGGACGTGATCGCAGCAAAAAACAACAAAAGAAAAAACAACGCCCCGGCAATATTGCCCAATGGCATCTGCTGAAAAATATTGGCCAGCACATTGAATACCAACGTGGGCCCTTCGGCAGGAGATTGATTGAACGCAAACACAGCAGGAAAAACCATGAAGCCTGCAAGCAAAGCCACCGATGTATCCATGGCACTCACCCACAAACTGGAAGTAACGATGTTTTGGCTTTTTGGAAGATACGATCCGTAGGTGATCATCATGCCCCAGCCAACACCGAGCGAAAAAAATGCTTGTGTCAACGCGGCCAATATTACCCTTCCATCAATTTTTGAAAAATCAGGAACCAAATAATACTCCACACCTTTCCCTGCACCGGGCAGCGTTACGCTGCGAAAGATCACGACAATCAATAACACAAACAGCAAAGGCATCATAATTTTGGTGGCCTTTTCAATACCGCCCGAAACACCGGCCAACACAATCCAGGCTGTCATCAAAATCACGGCTGCGCCAAGCGGAATAACGTATGATGGGTTGGCAATAAATTCTGAGAAAGTTGTTTTAATAGAGAAGAGAGAAGTGAAAATGTAGCCCACCGTCCAGCCGGCAATGGTGCTGTAGTAGCTGAGCACCACAAATGTTACCACTAAAGGAAGCACACCCACTAAGCTTACCCAAAGTTTGTTGCCCCCCAATTTTTGAACGGCACCCACTGGATTTTTTCCGGTCAATCGGCCGATGGCAATTTCATTGATGAGCATGGGCACCGCCACCAGCACCACGCATAAAATATATACCAGCACAAAAGCGGCCCCACCATTTTCTCCCGTGAGGTAAGGGAACCTCCACACATTGCCAAGCCCCACGGCCGAGCCAGCAGCTGCCATGATGAACCCAAACTTTGAACCCCACTGTGCACGATTTTCTGCCATAGCATTTAATTTTGAATTTGTGGGGTGCATTTCAATGTCACACCATTTGCAGTAAGACCTCCAAGGTTTTTAAAAACCTTGGAGGTCTTTAGAATATGACATTTTGAAATGCACCCAATTTGTGTGAAGATTAGAAGAAATGAGGGAAGTAGCAAGTGCAAATGTGTGAAGAATGATTTTAGGATTTTTAATAGCTCCTAGAAAGTTTCAAAGGCCTATCTGTGACGCAAGAATTTTCAATCCTTCAACAAAACTTCTCGGCTCATAGCCCAATTCTTTTTTTGCTTTGTCAATGATGAAACCTGTTTTGGGCGGGCGGGCGGCTGGTTGTTTGAATTGTGTGGAATCGGTTTGCTTGATCAGCGATTTATCCAACCCAAAAAATTCGGCTGTCTTAATGGCGATGTCATACGGTGTCATCATCTCGTAGCCCGAAATGTTATAAATGCCTTTCGCTTTTTTCTGTGCCGCTAAATAGCAACCCATGGCTAAATCTTCTGCCAGTGTAGGTGTGCGCCATTGGTCGTTCACCACGTTGATGGTTTTACCTTCTTCCAAACTTTTTTTCACCCACAGCACAATGTTGCTGCGGCTCATGTCTTTGGTTACGCCAAAAACCAACACCGTTCTCAGGATGGCCCAGTCAATGTTGCTTTTCTGAATGACGAGTTCAGCGGCCAACTTGCTTTCTCCGTAATAGCTCAATGGATTTGGTTTGGCCGATTCATCGAGTGGGCCCTGGGTGCCATCAAAAATAAAATCGGTGGAAACATGGATGAGGCGCATGGTTGTTTTCGTACACACGGTTACCAGATTTTCAACAGCTGTAACATTATTGAGCCAGCATTTTTCTTTTTCTGTCTCGCACTGGTCAACCTGTGTCATTGCTGCTGTGTTGATGATGGTGTCAGGTTTTGTTTTGCGCATTACGTTTTCAACATCTTCTAATCGTGTAATATCAAGAGGATGAAATTCACCTTGCGGCAAATTGATCACCAATTTTGATTTGGCTGTAGCAATAAGGTGATCATCCTTAGTGGAAATCAATTCAACCAATTTTTGGCCAAGCAGGCCGTTGGAGCCGGTGATGAGGATTTTCATTTATTTCTTTTCCGGATAAACATATCCATACTCCTTGGTGATTTTCTTTCGCGGCATCTCTTCCACCGTCACGGTCATGCGCACATCTTCCATCGGACGGTGGTTGCCGTCCACGCCAATGGTCGCGATTTTATCGATCACATCAAGGCCCTTGATCACTTTGCCAAACACGGTATAGTCACCGTCCAAATGTGGGGCGCCTCCTATGGTAGTGTAGGCTTCAATTTTTTCTGGCGAAATTTCCTTGGTTACTTTCACGCTCGTCTGTTTTTCAATTAAAGGAACCAGACTTATTATTTTCTTTTGATAGGCCGCCATGTCACCCGTCATGTATAGCACCTGAAGTGAATCCATGAGAGGTTTATTCACCGGGTTGCCTGCCATCATTTGAAAGCCGAGGTTCAATTTTTCATTGTTGATTTTCAGATTGTCAACATCGGCTGTATTGATCACAGTGCCTTGCACAATATAGAACTGACTGCCGCTGGATGCCTTGGTTGGATTTTGTGCATCGCCCAACCGGGCTGCGGAGAAGGATCCTTTCTCGTGAAAAAATTTTGGATTGAATTCAGCGTCCACCGTATAGCCGGGACCGCCCATTCCCAACGACTGGCCTGGTTGCGCTTTTTTTGAATCAGGATCTCCTCCTTGAATCATAAAACCTTGGATCACACGATGGAAGAGCAAGCTGTCGAAATATTTTTCTTTGGTGAGCTTAATAAAATTCTCTTTGTGTTTTGGGGTTTCGTCATATAAGATTGCAACCATGTCGCCATATTTTGTTTTGATGGTAACTACCTGATCGTTTTTATCTCCCTTTTGTGCGCAGCCCGAAATCAGGCACAGGAAAGAAATCGTCAAAAATAAAAATTGCTTTGTCATAGTGTTAGGTTTATTGTTTGGGGTTTAAGGTTTTGGAAATTTGCAACGAGAGATCGAGAAAAATCATTTTGGCACTGCCG
>JANOQB010000496.1:0-1838 GCA_031422215.1 Cytophagales bacterium
TTTAACTGTTACCCCAGAGACGGCATTGAGCTCGGCTACTTTCTTTAAGACCGAAGCCGATTTTAAGCAAGCTGTCAACGCTGTGTATGTTCCTCTGCGCAATATTGTAAACGATAGGGCTTACCTATTGAGTGAAATGCATTCGGACAACACGTATTACTCGCGCAATATACTTTTCGGGGCAACCGAACAGCAAGAAGACATTGCGGATTTTGCCGTGCCCACGGCCAATGGCATAACTAGCAATGTACACGTGCTCAATCAATACCGGCTCGATTATCTGATTATAGCCCGAGCCAATCAAATTTTATCAACTATTGATAATGTGGAATTTGATGCCGTGTCAAAAAACAACGTAAAAGGACAAGCCCATTTCCTAAGGGCGTATGCGTATTTTGAATTGGTGCAATATTTTGGAAAAGTGCCATTGCACTTGGAGCCGGTAACCGTTCGCCAGGAAGCAGCATTGCCTTTGTCAGAAGTAAGTGCGATATATACTCAGATTATTGCCGATGCAACTGCGGCTACCACGGAATTGTTGGCCAGAGGAGCAACAGGCTTTGAAGAGGGAAGGGCTTCTATCGGAGCAGCTAAAACATTGTTAGGAACAGTGTATATGGTTCAAAAAAATTGGGCACAGGCCGAAGCTCAATTCAAAGATGTGGTCAACAGCGCTAAGTATTCATTGACACCGGATTACAATAATGTTTTCTCAACGACCACCGGCAACAAGAACAATGTTGAGTCAATTTTTCAAGTCCAGTTTCTGGAAGGAGCCGCAGGGCTCAACGGTACTTTCATGTATAATTTCATGCCACGCCCTATGTTACGGGCGGAGTTAGCACCGCTTTCTGGAACCACCAACCCGCAGGACCTTACTGGAGAAGGAAACAACACCCCAACGCCTGATGTAATCGCTGCCTATGAGGCCGGGGATTTGAGAAGAGATGCTTCAATAGGATACGTTACATTGTCGTCAAGTTTGCGGACCAATAAAGTATTTCCTTACATAAAAAAGTTTGTAAAACCACATGCTTTGCATAATAACCACGGTATGAATTGGCCCATTTATCGTTATGCCGAAGTATTGCTGTCGCTGGCCGAAGTACTGGTAGAACAAGGCAAAACTACTGAAGCAGCTCCATACTTTAACTTAGTACGTGCGCGTGCAGGTCTGGCGGCAAATGTGGCTCCTGACAGGGATGCCATTTACAGGGAAAGAAGAGTTGAACTTGCTTTTGAAAACAAGCGCTGGTTCGATTTAGTGCGCACAGGCCAAGCCATTGCAGTTATTACTGCTTATGGAAATAGGATCAAGGCAAACCCGCTTGATTATTATTATCCCGCAGGTGCTGTGCCACGTAGTAATGCCTTTACCAACATCACTTTACTTTATGGCCTTCCGGCAGATGAGTCGTCACTCAGCCCTTATTTTTAATTGATTAAGTAAAGGTTAATAAACCGACCAAACAAAGAACACACCAACGAAAAGAGATTGATTGTCTTTTATCGTTGGTGTTTTTAATTATGGTACTTGCTAACTAATGCCGTAGGCCTAATGATGAAAGAAAAATTGCTCTTTTTTCTATTTCTCCAGACTTTATTTTCATTTGGTCAGTCCAGCTCAATAAAATTCCGCAAGCAGATGATCGCTTATGAAAGTGCCGAATCGGTAGGGGTGTTTGATGTCAATGGCGACCGTGTGCTGGATATTGTTTCGGGAAGTTACTGGTATGAAGGCCCTGGATTTTTAAAACGACATTTTATCGGGAATGTGAAAAGGGTCAGTGAATATTTTGATGATTTTTCAACCATACCCATGGATGTGAACGGAGATG
>JANOQB010000497.1:0-1512 GCA_031422215.1 Cytophagales bacterium
TACCGTAAAATCGCTGGCGGAAAGCATGCGCAAAAAGCCTAGGCCGGTTTTGCTCGAGTGCATCACCTTTCGCATGCGCGGCCACGAAGAAGCATCGGGCACTAAGTACGTTCCTAAAAAACTGATGGAGGAGTGGGCGAAAAAAGATCCGGTTGAAAATTTTGAAAAGTATTTGATCCGTGAAGAAGCAATCGATCAGAAGCAAATTGATGCAACACGAAAAAAAATCAAGAAAGAAATTGATGAAGTATTGACGGAAGCGTTTAAAGAAGCCTTGCCCGAAGCAAATACAGAACGCGAGTTGAACGATGTGTATGCGCCATTCACTCACCAACCCATAAACCCATCCGAAAAAACAACGGAGAAAAGATTTATCGATGCCATCAGTGACGGGCTGCGCCAAAGCATGGAACGGCATAGCAACTTGGTGCTGATGGGCCAGGACATTGCCGGTTATGGTGGCGTGTTTAAAATCACCGAAGGCTTTGTTGAAAAATTTGGAAAAGACCGTGTGCGCAACACGCCATTGTGCGAAGCCGCCATTGTTGGCGCAGGCCTTGGCTTGTCCATCAAAGGCATGAAAGCCATGGTAGAAATGCAGTTTGCCGATTTCGTTACCGAAGGTTTCAATCAGATTGTAAACAACCTGGCAAAAGTACATTGGCGCTGGGGCCAGTGTGCCGATGTAGTGGTGCGTATGCCAACCGGAGCGGGCACAGCAGCGGGGCCGTTTCATAGCCAGAGCAATGAAGCGTGGTTCTTTCACACACCCGGATTGAAAATTGTTTATCCTTCCAACCCATACGATGCAAAAGGTTTGTTGTGTGCTGCGCTCGAAGACCCCAATCCCTATTTATACTTCGAGCATAAACTTTTATACCGCTCGGTGAAGGATCAAGTGCCCGATGATTATTACACGGTAGAAGTAGGCAAAGCAAAATTGGTGAGCGAAGGCTCTGATATTTCCATCATCACCTATGGCATGGGTGTGCATTGGGCAAAAGAAATTTTACAAACGATGCCAGAGGTGAGTGCTGATATTTTAGACTTGCGCACGTTGCTTCCGTGGGACAAAGAAGCGGTGATGGAAACCATAAAGAAAACCAACCGTGTATTGGTGCTTCATGAAGATACATTTACAGGAGGGATTGGGGCAGAGATTTGTGCTTGGATAAGTGAGCACGCATTTAGTTATTTGGATGCACCCGTAAAAAGAGTGGCAAGTTTAGATACTGCCATTCCGTTTGCCGCCACGCTCGAAAATAATTTCTTGCCGAAGGGAAGAATAAAAAATGCGGTAGAAGAGCTTATGCGGTTTTAATTGAAAGCCAGTTTCATCAAGAGCCCTCCGCATCACTTTTTTCATTATCTTGGCCTGTTTCTTTCACTAAAAATTTGCTCAAATACTCAAACCATAGCACCCAATCCCATTCGTCCATTGCAAAATGGTCAGTGGCTTTTCTTATTGTTCTGTTTTAGCCAAAGGACCAGGTGGAAATTCTTTTTTCACAT
>JANOQB010000498.1:0-15001 GCA_031422215.1 Cytophagales bacterium
GTTAAGGCATCGGCTTGGCAGGCATGTGAGCACCACGGGTTTGTTCACCACCGTTTACCAATATCAATCCGCCCTGAAAAAAGCAAAATATTCTGGACCTGTAAGCATTTCGGAAGGGCAGGATGCCCAATCGTTAACCATGCTGACCATTCACACCATGATCAACCCGTGGAGAAACAATGAAATATTGATCAGCCCTGAAATACAAAGAGGAAATGGAATTGGAAATGGTGCGGGTATGGGGGCTTACCCAAATGCCATGTATGCCTATCCTCAAAACCTACCATTCTTTAGCCGGGCACAAATACGCCAATATTTTAATGTTAACCCTTCGAGGAGGCTGCTGAAATATCATATCACCCTGGGCCGATTCAATATCCAGGATATGACAGACAAAAATCCGTTTGCAAGCGACACACAAAAAGATTTTATCAATTTTGCACACACCATGCTGTTGGCATGGGATGCTGCTGCCACCGCGTATGGTTATACACACGGCATAGCACAGTCATTTATCTTCAAAAGGAGCAAAATAAATTTCTTCATTAACACAGTCAACGCACAACCGGGTGGAAACAAAACGGACTGGAAGATCAATAAAGGGCACAGCCTGAACCTACAATATGTTTACGGATTTAATCACCGGGGAAAAACAGGAAAAATCAGACTGCTGGGCTATTATTCAAAATACAATGGAGGAAATTTCGGCAACTACCATAAAGATAAACTTACAGGAGGGGCAGTTTATGATAGTGCCCATTCTTATGCCACAAAGGTGGGCGGGGCAATTGATATAAATTATAACGTGTCCAGAAATTGGGGATTGTTTTTACGCTATAGCCAAGACGATGGCAAACAGGAAGACTTTGGCTATACCCAGGCCGATGCCAGTGTAAATGGAGGTGCCCTTTTTGCAATGACCTCGTTGAATAGGCCCGCAGACCGGCTTGGCATCACCAGTTCTTACAATGCACTGAGCCGCAGCCAACGGCAGTTTCTAAAAGAAGGAGGCACGGGGTTTATGCTGGGCGATGGCAATTTGAACTACGCTCCGGAAATCGTTTTTGAAGCATTCTATTCCATTAATTTTTTAAAACATTTTTTTCTGGCGTTCAATTATCAGAATGTGATACATGTAGGCTACAATGCCGACCGTGGCAATGCCCACTTTTTTACGGCCCGTTTGTCGATTGACATGTGAGCATAAAATAGAAAATCAAATATTGCCCAACCTATGCTGAACGATGTAACCAATACTGTTATTTGTTGCTTGCACAAAACGATTTTGACGCATTGACCAAAAATATTGGTAATAAAAAGACCCCAAGGTTGATTTTCGAAAGGAGTTTTTGATGGAGGTGGACTTGCAAAATTGTCAACTGTCAATTATTTCACCGGCACCAACTTCAACAACATACCGGGAGTTTCGGTGGCCACATATAAATATCCATCAGGACTTTGTTCCACCGCGCGCACACGGGCCATTTTGTCAAGCAGCCTTTCCTGTTTCACAAATTTACCTTGAGCATCCAGTTCTACACGTGCCACATGTTGCAGAGCTAATGCACCCACCATTAGGTTGCCTTTCCATGCTGGGTATTTATCGCTGGTTACTATGGCCAATCCACAGGTAGCAATGGAAGGCAACCAATAAAAGGCAGGTTGCTCCATGCCTTCCTTTTCGGTGATGGCCGTGATGGGTGTGCCATCATAATTTTTTCCATAGGTGATCACCGGCCAGCCATAATTTTTTCCTTTCTCTACTTTGTTCAGTTCGTCTCCGCCCATGGGGCCGTGCTCCACATCCCACAAAGTTTCAGTGGCCCTATCATATACAAGGCCTTGTGGATTGCGATGGCCATAACTCCAAATCTCTGGTTTTGCACCGGGGGTTTTTACAAATGGATTGTCGGTAGGCACACGGCCATCGTCATGCAGGCGCAACACTTTGCCCAAATGATTGGATAGGTCCTGTGCATTTTCTTTTACGCCCCGCTCGCCCGAACTAAAAAAGATGAAGCCCTTGCCGTCAAACACAATGCGTGAACCAAAATGGGCACCTGCGCTTGAGAACGGTTGAGCGCTGAACAATTCCTGCAAATCAGTAAATGCATTTCCAGTGAGTTTGGTGCGGGAAATAGTTGTGCCTCCACCTTCTGTTCCCGGCTTTGAATATGTGAGGTATATCCATCCATTGGTAGCATAGTCGGGATGGAGTTTGATATCCATCAGCCCACCCTGGCCGTGCACGAACACCGCAGGGACATTTTGGATTTTCTCAACTTGTAGTTTCCCATCTTTCACGATCCTTATTTCGCCCGCCCGTTCAGTCACCAAAATCCTGCCATCGGGAAGGAACGCAATACCCCACGGGTTTGTCAATCCGGCTGCAATGGTATCGATGCCGAATTTTTGTTTTTCGGATTGGATGATTTTGCCTGCGAAAGTCTTTTCTGCTGAGTTATCTGTTTTCGCACATGCTGCCAGCAATGCGCCAGCAATAAATAACAAGATGGAGTATTTCATATTGAGTGTTATAAATTTTGAGGTACGAATGTAGGTTGGTTTTGGTAAGATGGCAAGTGAAAAAATTCCGCTTCCATTTTAAACGCAAAGGACCTGCCTGCCGGTAGCTTGCAGGCAGGCACTCTGCGTTTATCTTTTCCCTGGAACGACACCCCGCAAACGATGACTTCACCCGTTTTTTGCCGATGCAATAAAAACGGACCAAACAGTTAGCCTAAACCTGTAATTTTGGAGGAATCATTAACGGAACACTGTAAGAGGGAAATCAAAATTCAAGAAATGAAAGATTGGAAAAGTTGGGTAACGCTGCGAAGTGTATTGTGTGCATTCTTAGTGTGTTGCGGGGTTCAATCTTTCGCGCAAAGCAAAGGGACCGTGAAAGGAAAAGTGTTAGACTCGCTTTCTGCATCGCCCTTGGGCTACACCAGCATCGCTGTCTATTCGGTGGCCGAGAAGAAGTTGATCAATGGAAATATTTCAAACGACAAAGGTGATTTCAGCATTGACGTTCCTTACGGAAAATTTTATGCAGAAGTAAACTTTGTGGGGTTCAAGGCTTTTAAGAGCTATGAATTTGAAGTTTCGAAAGACAACCCGGTATATGATATCGGTGCCGTAAGGCTTGGGCAAACGGTTGGTGTGCTGGATGAAGTGGTAGTGCAGGCCGAAAAAAGTTCGATGGAACTTTCGTTGGACAAAAAGATTTTTAATGTGGGCAAAGACTTGGCCAACAGCGGTGGCACCGCATCGGATGTACTGATGAACATACCATCGGTGGCGGTTGATCCCGAAGGAAATATCAAGTTGAGGGGAAGCGAGAATGTAAGGATATTGATTGATGGAAAACCATCTGGCTTAGTCAGTTTTAAAGGAGGCAGCGGCTTGCAACAACTTCAGGCCAGCATGATCGAACATGTGGAAGTGGTCACCAATCCTTCGGCACGCTATGAAGCTGAAGGCTTGGGCGGCATCATCAATATTGTTTTGAAGAAAGACAAAACCCAAGGCTTCAATGGGTCTATCGATGTGATCACTGGCCATCCTACCAACTACGGTTTGGCCGCCAACTTTAATTACCGGCACAAGAAAATCAATTTTTTTATCAACTACGGTTTGGCCTATCGCAATCAGCCGGGTGTTGGCTCTTTGTATCAGGAAGTTTATTCAAATGGCACAACTTTTTTTTTGCGACAGAGCAATACATCCCATGTAAAAGGCCTGAACAACAACATCCGTGGCGGGCTCGATTATTATTTCAACGATAAAAATATTTTAACTGCTGCCTATTTGTTTAGGAGAACAGATGTCAATCGCATCACCGATATTGTTTACAACGATTATCGCACATCGCTCGACAACTTAACAAGTTACGCCACCCGGAGGCAGAATGAAGACGAAGCCGAACCCAACTCCGAATATTCTCTCATCTACAAGAAACTATTTGAAGGGAAGGGCCACGAGCTATTGACCGAGATAAAATTTCTCGACAACCGCGAAAGCTCCGATCAAACTTATACGGAGCATCACTTTTCTGCCAATGGAACAGAAGATATTTCGCAGGCAATTTTACAGAAAGCACCCAACGTGGAAAGTGAAAAACAACTTCTGCTGCAAGTGGATTACACGAAGCCATTCGCCAAAGAGGGAAAAATGGAGACTGGATTCCGAACCAGCAACCGCAACATGGTAAATGATTATTTGGTTGCACAACAAAATGCATCGGGAGGATTTGATCCGCTGCCAGAGCTCGACAATGTTTTTTTCTATGATGAAAATATCACGGCCGCGTATGGAGTGATCGGCAACAAAACAAAAGGTGTTTCTTACCAGGCCGGCCTGCGGGCGGAATGGACAGACATAAAAACCACCCTGGAAAAAACAAACCAAGTGCACCCCAGAAAATATTCCAACTTGTTTCCCAGTGCCCACGTGGCCATTAAACTTCCAAAAGAAAATAGCATTCAGGTAAGTTACAGCCGCAGGATACGAAGGCCTTTCTATAACGACTTGAGCCCTTATGTAACGTTCTCCGATAACCGGAACTATTTCAGTGGCAACCCCAATTTGAATCCTGAGTTTAGCAATGTATTTGAAGTGGGCCACATAAAATATTTTGAAAGCGGATCGCTGTCTTCTTCACTTTACAATCGCAATACCCGCGACAGGATTGATAACATACGTAGGGTGGACGACAAAGGCATTTCCACTACGCGAACAGAAAACCTGCTTTCCGAAAATGCTTATGGCGTGGAGTTTGCTAGTACGTTTACAGTTGCAAAATGGTGGAAGTGGGATGCGAATTTTAATTTCTTCTATGCCCAGATTGACGGCAGCAACATTGACGTGTTGTTCAAGACAACAACCTATAGCTGGTTTACGCGACAGACTTCCCGGTTTTCGTTGCCACACAAAATTGAAATTCAATTGAGGACCAACTATGAGGCCCCCCAAAAAACTGCGCAAGGGAGCAGGAAGTCTTTGTACTATGCCGATTTTTCTGTCAGCAAAGAAATACTGAAAGGACGGGGAACCCTTAACCTGAACATATTGGATGCGTTCAACACGCGGAAAATAAGGAGCGTGATGAGGAAGGAAAATGAATTTTACTCCGACAGGAATTTTCAGATGAGGCGCAGACAAATAAACCTTACCCTGAACTACCGCATCAAGCAATCGAAATCGGGCAAGCCCAAACGCGATGAAGCAACCGTAGAGGGTTTTTGATTTTGAATCGGCCCCAGACGACTAACTTATTGATTGCTCTTGAATCCCATGTACAAAGCACTACACCTCAGCCCGATGATACCCTCGTTCGATATTGAAGAGACGGTAACGTTTTTTAAAGATGTGCTGAACTTTAAAATAGCAAGGGACGATGGTAGTTACGCGATCCTTCACAAGGACGATCTGACCATTCACATTCTCCGGGCTGGCACTGATATTGGTGAAATGGAATTTTATCTTGAAGTGGATGATGTAGGTGGTTTATGGCGATCGATAAAAGACAAAGTAACGGCCTTAAAAGTAAGGGAGCCGTTCGATCGCGCCTATGGAATGCGCGAAATGCATATCACCATTCCACAAACCAACGCGCTGTTGTTTGTGGGCCAGCGGATTTAGAAAATCAATAAAATCAATAATTTTGAAATCAAATTCGGGATGTAGCACAGCCCGGTAGTGCGCTACGTTCGGGACGTAGAGATCGCTGGTTCGAATCCAGTCATCCCGACACTGGTTATAAACCTTTCACTGAAATACAGGGAAGGTTTTTTTATTGTTACTTTGCCGTGTATTGCACAATGAAACACATCAACTAAAATGCCCAATCAAACCCGAAGAAAATTTATTGCCACTGCATCAATCCTAGCCGTAGCATCCACCGCTTTTCCAAATCCTTTTACCAAAAACAAAATGAAAAACCCACCCTTAGTGCACCATGTATTTTTCTGGCTCAAAAACCCAGCATCGAAAGAAGACCTTGCCAAACTCCTTGCTGGTGTAAAGTCATTAGAAAAAATTGAAACCATCCGTAACATTCATGTGGGCGTGCCTGCCTCCACTGAAAAGCGCGATGTGGTTGACAATAGCTATTCCGTTTCCGAACTCATGTTCTTTGATGATACGGCCGGACAGAAAATCTATCAAGATCATCCCATCCACCAAAAGTTTATTGCCGACTGTTCGCACTTGTGGGAACGCGTGGTGGTGTACGATACGATAGCGGCATAAAAATTTATCTAACAGTCAGGAAATAATTTTTCCGTCACTCATTTCCACTACGCGGTCCGTCTTTCGCGCAAACTCTTCGTCATGGGTTACGGCCACAATGGTTTGATTGTATTGATGGGTGAGGGTTTTAAAAATGTCAAACACCAATCCCGAATTATAGGAGTCCAAATTTCCTGTTGGTTCATCGCCCATGATAATATCCGGATCGTTGATAAGGGCACGGGCAATGGCCACACGCTGTTGTTGCCCGCCTGACAGTTTAGAGGATCGTTTATGGGCATGATCTTTCATGTCGAGCAAAGAAAGTTTTTCAAGGGCGCGGTGTTCAATTTCTTCGCGTGAATATTTTCCCAGTTTCAAAGCTGGTATCATGATGTTTTGCAAAGACGTAAACTCAGGGAGCAGATAATGAAATTGGAAAACAAACCCGATATGTTTATTTCTGAATTGTGCCAGTTCATTTTGTGTTTTGCCTGTTAGCCGTTGGCCTGAAATTTCCAAGTCGCCTTCATAATCGGTATCCATCGTGGAGAGCACATACATCAAAGTGGATTTTCCACAACCGGATTTTCCCACCAGCGACACAAATTCCCCTTTGGTCACACTCAGGCTGATGTTTTTGAGCACTTGAAATTTTTCGGGTTCATAAAAATATTTGGTGATTCCATGTGTGTTCAATACGGTTTCCATCGCACCTGCTATTACTGGCCCCGGATAATTTCTATCGGATCGATCCGTGAAGCTTTGCGCGATGGCATGTAACCCGCAATGGCCGTGGTGCCTACCCCGAAAATGGTACCGATGATATAATACTTCAAATCGAAATTTACCGGAAAATGAGTGAGGCTGATCACATCGCCACCGTCAAAAGGAGCCTGCGATATTAAGTACGACAGAGTAAACCCTACCACCAAACCTGCCAGGGAACCAATCACGCCAATCACCAACGACTGGATCATGAATATTCTCCTAACATCACCACCAGCAAAACCCATCGCTTTTAATATGGCAATGTCTTTCATTTTATTATAAATGGTCATGTTCAGAATATTATAAATGCCAAACCCTGCCACCACAAGTAATGTGAACGACACCGCGTAGGTGATGATGTTGCGAATGGTGACACCGGTGAGAAAGGTGGCGTTGGCTGTTTCCCAGTCTTCCGCTTTTTGGCCGAACATTGACTGCATTTCGGGAGCAACCACTTTTGCAATATGACGGTCCTTCAATTTTATGTTGATGTCGGTAATGTAAGATTGGTCTTGCTGAAGTATCGTTTGTACCATGCCAATGTTAGCGTAACTCCGAATGTTATCTACCGTGCCGATGCCGATCTGGAAGATGCCAACTATTTTTAAAGTGCGTGTAAAACCTTGTGGCGTGGTAATAACAACACGGTCCCCTTTTTTTGCATTCAGTTTTTTTGCCAGCCCACTTCCAATAATAATTCCTTCATGATACGACAGCAAGTCTTCCAGGTTGCCGTCTTTCATTTTGGCCTTCAGATCAAACAGTTTATCTTCTTCCATTATTTCTACGCCCAGTATATTTCCATTCAGTTGAATGGGGCCATAATTATAAAAAACCTGAGATGCAATGGTGGGCGCAACTCCTTGCACGCGCCTGTCGTTTCGGATCACGTCAATCAATTGACTGGCATTGCGTATGCGTGGTGTTTCGCTTTTAGGCCGTTGGTTGTAAACGTGATTTAACCCGTTCGGATTAAATTGATCCAATATGCTGGGCCGGGCCTCCGTAATATCGTTGTAAATATGAATGTCGGGCGAGGAAGTCATCGTGATTTCTTCTGTGAAATCATTAAGGCCTGTCATCAAACCTACCAGCGCTATGAACATGCCAATGCCAAAGGTTACACCCAGCATGGCTATTATGGTTTGTTTAGGTTTGCTAAAGAGTTGCACCTTTGCAATTTCAAATGATATAGGGTACGATTTCCAGTTCATCGGTTCACAATGATTTTACTTTCGGCAGAAAGCCCTTGTGTTATTTCTGTTTCTTCAAGTGTTTCGATGCCGCGCGTTACTTTTATTTTCTTTTTATTTCCACCCTCGGCCACCCACACCGAATCACCTTTCAAGATCGCCAGCCGGGGTATCACCAGAGCGTTTTTCTTTTCACGAATAATAATGTTGGCTTCCACGGCCAGCCCCGAAAATAAGTTTGGCAATTTTTCAGTGAGCATGGCATCCACCCTCAACGATTGTTGGCGGGTATCAACCAATGGATATACTTTGACTATTTTGCCCCTGAACAGCTTTTCAGGATATGCGTCAATTTTAACAATGGCATCCTGGCCTTGCTTCACCCGCTGAATGTCCAATTCATCAATGGAGAGTTTTAAATAAAACTGATCTTGCTTTCCTACAATTGCAATGGCCTCGCTTCTTCTTATCAGTTCGCCCCGCTCCTTCATAAGTTTGAAAACCATTCCGTCAATTTCGCTGCGCAGCACATAATTGCCCGATTCTTCTTCTGCTATCTTCAACTGGTTTTGGGCGTTGAGTATGGAAAGGTAAACTTCGTTTTTAGTTTTCGTTAAACGGTTTTTTACAGCAGTAAAATCGTTGTGTGAATTTTTATATTGTATCTCCGCCCGGTCGTATTCTATGCGGGTTGTGGCTCCTGCCTTAAACAGATTTGAGAATCGCACAAAATTGATTGAATCAAATTGAAATCTTGTTTGGGCACTGGCAAACACAGCCTCCAGTTCGCTGACTACAAGACTAGAATTTCGTTTGGCCTGTTCATACGTTTCGCTGGCCATGGCATAGCGGGCAGATTGTTGAACGCCTTTTATGATCAATATGGGTTGGCCTTTTTTTACCGGCTCACCTTCCTTCACCAAAATTTCTGCCAGGGTGCCATCAGCCTGAGAAAACAATTGATATTCCTGATCGGAGACCACAAACCCCGAAGCATACACGGCTTCTATCAATGGTTTGGTTACAGGTTGAATTGTTTCCTCCTTTTTACTACAGCCCAGAAAGGAAATGAACAATAATGCCAAGGCGTATTTCATACAGGTAAGTTATGAATCAAATGCATATACTCCAATCTAAGGAATATATCTTTCAGGAACTGAATCAATTTGATAAGGTGCGAGATTTTTTATCGGAATAGTTGGATCCTCCCGTTGCCTATTCGGGCCTCCCGCTTTACCTTCGCGCCCGTGAAAAGAGAGACATTGATAGCTTACTTCTGCCTCGCTGGCATTTGCCTTATTTGGGGAACCACTTTCTTGGTGATGCGCATTGGTGTGATGCAGTTTCCTCCTTTTTTGTTTGCAGCACTGCGTCAGATTCCTGCGGGCCTGTTGCTGTGCGGATTTTTAATTCTTGCAAAGAGCGAAAAATTGCCCTCGTTAAACGAACTCCGCATCCATGCCTTTCGCGGATTTTTGATGATCACGTGCGGCAACGGATTGGTTTCGTGGGCCGAAGTGCTGGTGCCCAGCGGCCTGGCTGCCATCATTTGCTCCACCATGCCCGTGGTGGTTATACTCATCAATCTCACCATCAACCGCACGGAGTTTCCAAATTGGATAATTGTTTTGGGCGTACTGATTGGCTTGAGTGGAATTTTATTGGTGTTCAGCGAATACCTTTCCGACTTTGCCAACCCGCGCTATCGGCTGGGCATCATGCTTATTTTCGTGGCCACCATAACTTGGGCCGTGGGCAGTGTGCTTACCAAGCAACGCACCAACAAGAGCAATCCATTTTTTAATGCGGGCATGCAAATGTTGTTCGGTGGATTGTTTTGCTTGCCATTGAGTTTTGCCTTTGACGATTTGAGCAACGTGATCGTGTCATCCGAAGTGGTATATGCACTTTTGTATTTGAGTTTGATTGGCTCGATAGCAGCCTTCAGCATGTATGCCTACACGCTGGCCAAGTTGCCCATCACCATCGCATCGTTGTATTCCTATGTCAATCCTTTGGTGGCGGTGGTACTCGGCTGGTTGGTGCTTAGCGAAAAATTAAATATGAAAATCGGGTTGGCGTTTTTGATTACCGTATTGGGCATTTATCTTGTGAGCTATGGATATCAACGGCAGCAAAAGAAGTAATACCAACTTTAATTTTTTAAAACATGATTTCCAAAATCAGTTTTCATCCGCATGCGTTAAATGAGAAACCGGTTTTCTCCATCCTCATCCCATCGTGGAACAACTTGGATTATTTAAAATGCTGCATAGAAAGCATCCGTAAAAATTCGCGCTATCATCATCAGGTGGTTGTGCATGTAAACGAAGGAAAAGATGGCTCGTTGGAGTGGGTAAAAAACCAATCGCTCAGCTACACGCATTCAGAAGAAAATGTAGGCGTGTGTTATGGATTTAATTCTCCGGCCACTCTGGCCTTATCGGACTATATCGTTCTGTCGGATGATGATTATTATTTTGCGCCTGATTGGGATCATCACCTATTGGAAGAAATTAAAAAACTTGATCACATGTATTTCTGCATTTGCGGCACCATGATCGAGCACAGCCCCACGCTATACTCCAGCATGATAGCACCCCACAATTTTGGAAAGACAGTAAAAGATTTTGACGAGCAAAAGTTTTTGAAGGAATTCAGTTCATTTCCCTTTGATGATTGGAATGGTGCCAACTGGTATCCTTTGGTGCTGCACAAAAATATCTGGAATTTGATTGGCGGCCTAAGCACGGAGTTTACACCAGGCATGGCCAGCGACCCAGACATGATGATGAAATTGTGGCACGTGGGCGTTAGGTACTTTAAGGGTGTGAGCCAATCAAGGGTTTATCATTTTGTGTCGCGCAGCACGGCACGCGTAAAAAAGAATGACGGCAACAAACAATTTTTGTTGAAATGGGGAATGTCCAAATCCACATTCTTTGATATGAATTTACGGCTGGGGCAAAAATTTATGGGCTATACACCCGACCCCGACCAAAATAGTTTCAGGATAAAATTGTTGCGCGATAAAATCAAGCGGTTATTTTCCTTATGGAAACGGGATGCCTGATCCCTAATGCCTAATGCCTGATCCCAGATCCCAAATGCCTGATCCCACCATCATCTCCCCTTAAACTCCGCCTTCCTTTTTTCAACAAACGCCATCATCCCTTCTTTCTGATCTTCGGAGGCAAACGTGAGGTAGAAATTTTTTCGTTCAAACGCGAGGCCCTCGTCAAGATGGGTTTCGAAGGAACGGTTCACTGCTTCTTTGGCAAGTTGAACGGCAACGGGCGAGAGTTGTGCAATTTCTTTGGCCAATTGCAAGGCTTCGTGCATGTACATTTCTTTCGGCACCACTTTATTTACCAAGCCATACATGAGCGCTTCCTCGGCAGATAAAAACCGCCCCGTAAGAATAAGTTCCATCGATTTGGCTTTGCCGATGGCGCGCGTGAGCCTTTGCGTGCCGCCTGCACCCGGAATCGTTCCGAGTTTTATTTCGGGCTGACCGAACTTGGCCGTTTCGGAGGCGATGATCATATCGCACATCATGGCAAATTCGCAGCCACCGCCCAAAGTAAATCCTGAAACAGCTGCGATGATCGGCTTCTTTGTTTTTCGTATTTGGTCCCACGTGCTAAACTGGTCGATCAACAACATATCGATGGCCGATTTGTCAGCCATTTGTTTTATATCGGCTCCCGCAGCAAAAGCTTGCTCGTTGCCGGTTATGATCACCACCCGTACCGAATCATTTTTATCGAGGGCAGCAAGCGCATCCCGCACTTCTTCCATCAGTTGCTTGTTCAGCGCATTCAACTCCTTGGGCCTGTTGAGTTCTATCAATGCGACAAAAGGTTCCCGTTGTTCAGTTACTTTAATGAATTCCATTCGTTTTGGTTTTATGATTGCACGTACATTAGCGGTAGCTGGCAAAGTTATTGAAATAGTGCCTTCACTTCAACCCATACTTATCTATCAGATACACCAACGCGGCCATCGAAGCAGATCCCAATTCCAGTTCGCGCTTGTTCACTTTGTCAATCGTGTCTTCGGCTGTGTGATGATAGTTGAAGTACCGCTGCGAATCGGGAAGGAAGCCCATGAGTGGTACACCTTGCGGAGCCAATGGCCCAATGTCGGCACCACCACCCACTTGGCTGAAATCAGAAAGACCGTAAGGCTCCAGCAACGGTTTCCAACTGCGTACTTTTTCTTTTGCTTTTTCATCCGAGGGCACCGTAAATCCGCGCGGTGTAAACCCTCCCCGGTCGGACTCGATGGCCACAATGTGCTTCTCTTTATTTTTCTCAGCGAGCTCGGCATATTTCTGGCCTCCCCGCAAACCATTTTCTTCGTTCATAAACATCACTGCCCTCAGGGTGCGCTTGGGTTTGTAGCCCATCTGTTTAAATAACCTCAACACTTCAATGGAGTGTACACAGCCTGCGCCATCATCGTGTGCACCCTGCCCCAGGTCCCACGAATCCAAGTGGCCGCCCACCAAAATGATTTCATCTTTGTACTCACCACCTTTTATTTCGCCCACAACATTATATGAGGGAGAGTCTTCCAAAATCTGGCAATGCGTTTCTATATAGACATTCAAATCCTTTTCTTCTTTCAGCAACTTGCTCAATAGCTCTGCATGCTTAGTGCTAACAGCCACCGCAGGTATCATCGGAACAAGCGGTGTGTATCGCAAACTTCCTGTGTGCGGATAATCTTCGAGGGTAGAACCCATCGAGCGGACGATGACGGCAATGGCTCCATACTTAGCCGCTTCCGAAGCTCCACCTCCGCGCTGATCCACGGCACCACCATAGGCAGCAAACGTATTTATCTTCGTGGCATCCATGGGCCTGTTGAAAAAAACTATTTTTCCTTGCAGGTGCTTCGTGCCCAACGTTTTCAACTCATCAAAATTTTTCACTTCTACAATCGTACTGCTTACACCCGAGGGACCAGTGCCCACCGATCCGCCCAGCGCGCTCACGTGCAAATCGAGGCTGCCCATTTTTTTTGAGTTTACGATGCGGGCAATTTCTTTTTGCCCGCGCACCCAATGGGGCACCATCACAGGCTGCAACCACACCGAATCAAAACCAAAATCTTCCATCACATGGCGGCTCCACTCCACCGCGGCCGCTGCGCCCGGTGAACCCGACAAGCGCGGCCCTATTTTGGTGGTGAGGTCGTGGAGCATCTCATACGATTTACCTCTTGCTAAGGCATCATCAAAAATGCTGCGGATAACGGCTTCATCTTGTGCCAAGGCATTTACCTGGCACACTATCAAAAGAGGTAAAAGTAATTTTTTGATCATGGATTAAATTTTTTATTCAATTCTTAAAATTACACCCGATGTGGCAACAATTCAAACGGTGCCATTATCTTGATTGACCTATAAGGTTTTAAAAACCTTATAGGTGTTGCCATGGCTCCATCACCACACTTAAAATTTCCATATCTTTATTGTAGCATTTCTTCATAGGCATTCAGAAACTTGGCTACGTCTTGAAAAAATTTAAATAATATCTAAATGGCATTTCTATTCGATTCGTTTGAGGGCTGGAAAAACCATTGTGCCGAAAAAAATATTTCGATCGTGCAGGCCGTGCTTGATTATGAAAAGGAACAAAAAGGCCGCACCGAGCAACAGATTTGGGATGGCCTTGGAAAGGCGTGGGAGGTGATGAAGGATGCTGTGCAAACCGGCCTTACCGAAGACATGACTTCACGCTCGGGCATGATCAACAATGGCGCAAAAAAAGTTTATCGCCATCCGGTAACGGTGCTCTCAAAAGAATTTCAAAACCTGATCTCGCGCGCACTCGCTGCCAAAGAAGTAAACTCATGCATGGGCCGGATAGTGGCCGCACCTACGGCTGGTGCTTCGGGCATTATGCCGGGTGTGCTTTTTACGCTTCAAGAAATCCATCAGGTTAAAGACAAAAAAATCCTGGAAGCTATGTTGCTGGCCGCAGGCATCGCTCTCATCATGGAACAAAAAGCAAGCATAGCCGGTGCCGTAGGTGGTTGCCAGGCCGAAACCGGTACAGCCGCAGCGATGGGGTCGGGTGCAATTGTCTATTGCTTAGGTGGCGATATCGATCAGATATTCAATGCGGTTGCCATCACCGTGCAATGTATGCTCGGCCTTGTGTGCGATCCGGTTGCGGGCCTGGTTGAAATTCCGTGTGTAGTGCGCAACGCCAGTGCAGCGGCCATCGCCAACAGCTCGGCACAAATTGCCATTGCCAATGTGAGCAGTGTTATTCCCGTTGACGAAGTGATTGAAGCCATGGGCGAGATTGGTGCCAGCATGGAAACACGCTACAAAGAAACTGCTCTCGGTGGATTGGCCGCAACCAAAACAGGAAAAGCCATTGCAAAGAAAGTGTTGATAAGAGATATTGAGATTATGCCCGATGAGGGTGTAAAATAAATCACACCGGCTGCACCCTATGTATGATGTCCATCACGGCATCGTATCCAAAATACACCGCTAGTGTCAACAGCACCGACCACACACAAGCACTCACCAGCATATACAAAATTATTTTCTCACGGTTGGAACTTACCCCAACTGCCAACAACGTGCCCCCGATGGGCGTAAGGATAATTGGCGTTAACATGGCGATGCCTGCCAGCCCATACTTCGTGAAAAACCCTGCTGTCTTTTTAGGCTTTTCTTCAATTGATTTTTTCTTGCGCAACCGATTTATGATTTTCTCCCTCAAGAACTCACCAAAATAAGTAAACGCTACCACCACGGTCATCATGGCGGCTGCCGT
>JANOQB010000499.1:0-3380 GCA_031422215.1 Cytophagales bacterium
GAACATGCGGTGGCACATTTGCTCTATGCGCGGCTGTGGACAAAAGTGCTACACGATTTGGGATATTTAAAATTTGATGAGCCGTTTAAGAAGTTGATCAATCAGGGGAAGATTACGGGAGATTCGAGATTTGTCTATAGGATCAATTTCCCTCCTATACAGCAACCTTTCATAGAGCGGCCAAATACACCACCATTATATATTAGTAAGAATATTGCCGAAAAAATTATAAACAGAAATTTTGACGATACTTCATATTCTAAAATTATTGAAACCTACAAGTCAGAATTTAGGCGTTTAAATCCAAATACAAATTGGGAAACATCATTTTATGAATTAGATGAGGACACATTTTTAATCAGCAGACTTCACGTTTCAATCAGTGCAGTTGATGGTGAATACCTGAACATTGAAAAGTTTAGGAATTTGAATGTGGACTTCAGAGATGCCGTTATCATTCGTGACTCAGACGGAAGATATCTGTGTGACTCTGCGATTGAAAAGATGAGTAAATCATACTACAATGTCGTCAACCCAGACCAAATCATTGAAAGCTACGGTGCCGACACCCTGCGCATGTACGAAATGTTCCTCGGCCCATTGGAGCAATCCAAACCGTGGAGCACCAGCGGCATTGATGGTGTGTTTAAATTTTTAAGGCGTTTCTGGAATTTGATGCACGATGCGCAAGGCAATTTTAAAGTAAGCGATGCCGCACCTGTGCGCGAAGAACTAAAAGTGCTGCACAAGACCATTAAAAAAGTTGAGCACGACATAGAGAATTTTTCGTTCAACACTTCGGTAAGTGAGTTTATGATTTGCGCCAACGAGCTCAGTTCTTTAAAGTGCAACAATCGCGCAGTTCTCGAACCCTTGGTGATTGCCCTCTCACCTTTTGCCCCGCACATCAGCGAAGAGTTGTGGTCGCTGCTCGGCCATACCGACACTATTTTAAATGCTAAGTTTCCGAAATACGATAATCAATATTTGATAGAAAGCACGTTCAGCTACCCAATCTCCATAAACGGAAAAGTGCGCGCACAAATGGAGTTTGCGTTGGACATGCCCAAAGAAGACATCGAGAAAATTGTGGTCGCTTCGGAAATTGTTCAAAAATGGACTGAGGGCAAGCCGCCCAAAAAAATTATTATTGTGCAAGGCAAGATTGTGAATGTGGTGCTTTAACAGGGAAATCGCTTTTAAGAAACATCAATAAAATTTTGGACTTGTTACGCTTAAGGCGGTCTCAATTGCCACGACCCTGCCTACCGGACAGGCAGGCTTCAGGTCGTGGTTTATGAAAAAGATAGGTTAAATCGGCTTTAGCCGAATAGAAGTCAAAAGCCCGGATGGGCAGGGATGCCGAGTTGCTTGTATTGGGCTAAAGCCCCAAATTGCTTTATTAAAAACCCACGACCTAAAGGCCGTGGCAATTAAAACACCCAAACAAATATGAAAAAACTGATTTTGATCTTCCTCGGTATCACTTTAATGACCGAAAGTTTTGGATGGGGGTCCACCGGCCACCGCGCCACCGGCCTCATAGCCGAGCAGTACCTGAGCGCCAAAGCCAGAAAACGCATCAATAAAATTTTAGGACAGGAGTCGCTGGCCATTGTGAGCACATGGATGGACGAAATCCGCTCCGACTCAACCTACAACTATACCACCGATTGGCACTACACAACCGTGCCGGATGGAAGTAAGTATGAAGATGTGGAGGCCAAGCCAGACGGAAAAATAATTATGATGATAGAGAAGATCGTCAAGGATTTAAAGTCCGGAATATTAAACGCGAAGCAGCAAGCAGAGTATTTAAAAATACTGGTGCACTTGGTAGGCGATCTCCATCAGCCCCTGCACGTGGGCAAGCCTGGCGACCGTGGCGGCAACGACATAAAAGTGAAGTGGGCCGGTGGTGATTCAAACCTCCACCGCGTGTGGGACAGCGACATGGTGGACGATACGAAACTCAGCTACACCGAACTGGCACAGTCTCTCGGCAAACCCGATAAGGAAACATTAAAAAAATGGCAACAAACTACAGTGCGCGATTGGGCGATGGAGTCGGTCAGCTACCGGCCACAGGTATATGCTATCGGCAATGGCAGTTTAGGATATCGGTATTCATATAAGAACATGCCGTTGGTGAAAACCCGGATATTGCAAGCGGGCATACGCTTGGCCGGATTGCTGAATAAGATTTATGGGTAAGTATATTATATGTTGCTGGTATAGAGAAAGGGACAAAATACACCAATGAAATTCACAAAACCACAAATTATCGCAGCCATAAAAAATGCCGGTGTTGTGCCTCTGTTTACTCACGACAACCCGGAAAATGCACAACAGGTTTTGGAGGCGGCCTATCGGGGTGGCATTCGTGTGTTTGAATTCACCAACCGCAGGAGCAATTCGTTTGAAGTGTTTCAACATTTGCTCAGTGTTTCAAAAAAATATCCGGACCTTATGTTGGGCATTGGCACCATCTTAGATGGCGCAACCACCAAAAAATTTATTGATGCCGGTGCTCACTTCATTATTTCACCTGTCGTAAAATTGGAAATGGCCACCGTTTGTCACGGGCATGATGTGCCGTGGATACCCGGCTGCGCCACACTCACCGAAATAGTTTTTGCAAAAGACAATGGTGCCGACATAATAAAGTTATTTCCTGCTTCTGTGTTGGGCCCTGGCTTTGTTTCGTCCATCATGCCCGTGATGCCTGGCTTGCAGTTGATGATCACCGGAGGTGTTGAACCGAACGAAAATAATTTGGCCTCGTGGTTTAAAGCAGGGGCAGCATGCGTGGGCATGGGCTCACAATTATTTACCAAAGAAATATTGGAACAAAAAGATTGGACTTTGCTGGAACAAAAAGTGGCCGAGTGCTTGAGCATTGCTAAAGGAGTAAGAAAAGGTTAAGTCATGGAAAGTTTATGGATTCGACTCGTTCAATTCTCTCTCCTTTTTTTATGGCCATGAAAATCATTTCATCAATTTTGCTTTGCTCTGTTTCTTTGATCGCGGTAAGCCAACACTACACGCCATCATCGGTCTTTGCTCACAACGATTATGCACAGGTCAATCCATTTTATGGTGCTTACGAAAATAGGGTTGGATACATCGAAGCCGATATCTTTTTAAGGAACAATGAGTTGTTCGTTGCCCACCTGCAAACGGAGATCAATGCGGAAAGGACACTCGCGTCACTGTATTTGATCCCACTTCAAGAAACGATCATCATGAATAAAGGCTGGGCATATCCCGATTCTACCATCACCTTAACATTGATGATCGATTTGAAAACCGAGGGAGTTGCCACCGTAAAGAAATTGGTGGACCAACTCAACCAACATAAGGAATTGCTTATGTGCAAA
>JANOQB010000500.1:0-13419 GCA_031422215.1 Cytophagales bacterium
CCCCGTGCGCGTGATTGAAAAAGTTGAGATTTAAAAGCGAAGCGTGAACGTAGTTTTTACATCAGGCTCCGACACCACCGTGAGCGACCCATTGTGCATTTGCATAATTTGGCGCGACAAGGCAAGGCCAATGCCTGATCCTGTTTTTTTTGTGGTGAAGAACGGAACAAAAATACGGTCAATTGCTTCCGGTATAATTCCCGGCCCGTTGTCCACCACGTTGATGATCACAGAATTTTCGGTGTAGGAACAACTGACTTCTATCTTTCCATTGTTGGAGTGCTCCAGAGCTTCCATGGCATTTTTGATCAGGTTGATCAGCACCTGTTCAATCATTTCCGCATCGGCCTGCACGGTAAGGTATTCCGAATCGCAATGAACAGAAAATCCGATACTTGTTTTCTTGAGCTCCAGTTTTAGCAGTTGCGATATTTTTTCAATCAGGTCTTTTACGCGCACCGATTTTAATTTGGGTTGCGGCACCGAAGTATATTCTCGATAAGCATCTATGAATTTGATAAGGCCTTTGCTACGATTTTCAATGGTCTCCAATCCATCGCGCAAATCTTCGGCACCTTCGGGTTTTAGTTCATACACATCTTCCCTTTTCACCAGCTCTTGTTCCAATATTTGCCGCAAGGTGGAGGTCAATGATGAGATGGGTGTGATGGAGTTCATGATTTCGTGGCGCAGCACCCGGGTGAGATTTTGCCAGGCTTCCAACTCCTGGCGCTGCAATTCTGTTTGGATATTTTGCAGGGTCACCAGCTTGACCGTGTTGCCACGTATGCGCAATTCGGTGGCTTGGAGGGTAAGCGAAAATTCTGATCCCGATTTATATAAAGTGCTTTTGCCGGGTTGCACTTCTTGCAGCGCCTGATAAAGTTTAGGATTGAGTTTTTCCAGTTCATGGATATTTTTCAGGTTCACCGCTCCAACAAAGCGCTTTGCGTTGGCGTTCATCAATTGTACTCTTCCGTCCGCATCGAACGAAAGGATACCCGTGCGCACTTGTTGCACAATGGTGTTCAGGTATTGCCAGTGCTCTTCTTTTTCCGATCGCGCTTTCCGAAAAGCCTCCAACACTTCATTCAATACGGTGTTCAATTCGCGGAAACTTTTCCCCAATTTATTGTCGCTGGTAAACCCCGAAATGAAATCGGAATATTTTACTGATTCCAGAAAGCGCGTGAGCTTACGGTTGGTTTGCGAGGTGAACCGGTATAGCTCGGCCAATTGACCGAGGATAATGATAAACGTAAGGCCGGCCGCAAAGATCATGTTGGGCCTACTGAACATATAAACAAGCAGCGCGAGGGTAGCACCCAGCAGCACCACCCGAAAAGCTATCCGAAACCGAAAGTCATTGAAACGCATGAAGGTGTTTAACGTGGTGAGGTGCTGGCTTGTTACTGGGTTATTGTTGGCAAACAAGCTTTGCCTTGGTTCGTGTCCTCACGAAACAATTTTAGAACATTTCTCGTCTTTCCTTTGGTTCGTGTCCTCACGAAACAATTCATAACAGCCTTTCTCGCTTGGTTCGTGAAGACACGAACCAAGGCGGAGGACACGAACCAAGGCTGATGAGTTTGGGATATTACGCCAGAGGCGTAACCTGTTTGTAGAATGAAGTTCATTTCGGGCATTTGCCCCAGCGGGGCAACCTGTAATCTCTACCTTAAAATTCAATCCGTCAACTCACCGTTGAGCCCGGCTCTGTTTCCCCGTAAGCGCCCAATAATTTTAATGAGCCATCTTTGTTGCTGGCCATCAAAATCATCCCCTGACTTTCCACGCCCATTATTTTTCTGGGAGCCAGGTTTACCAAAATGGTAACTTGCTTACCCATCACTTCCTCAGGCGAAAAATACTCGGCTATGCCGCTCATTACCGTTCGCACATCAATACCTGTATCCACTTGCAGTTTTAAAAGTTTCTTTGATTTTTCAACCCGCTCTGCCTTCACAACTTTTCCTATGCGTATATCCATTTTTGAAAAGTCGTCAAACGATACTTCGGGTTTTGCCGGGGCTGCGGGCTGGTTGGCCAATTCCATTTTCTTTTTTGAATCAAATAATTTCCTGATCTGTGCTTCAATTACTTCATCTTCAATTTTTTCAAACAAAAGTGACGACACACCAAGTGCATGGTTGGCTGCCAGCAATTCACCACCCGCATCCTTCCACTCGATTTTACCAACATTCAACATCCCTTTTAATTTTAGTGCCGAGAATGGCAAAAAAGGTTCGGCCATCACCGAAAGGTTGGCCGCAATTTGAAGCGATATGTTCAGGATGGTGCCCACTCTGTCCAGATCGGTCTTTGCTACTTTCCATGGCTCCGTCTCTGCCAGATATTTATTCCCCAAACGGGCAAGGTCCATCAGGTTTGCTGTGGCTTCGCGGAAACGATAAGTTTCTATGGAGGTGGCGATGCGATCCGGAAAAATCTTCAACTCCGCCAATACTTTTTTATCTACCTCCTGTAGTTCTTTCTGAGCAGGCACCTTGTTATCGAAGAATTTCTGGGTGAGTACCAATGCCCTGTTCACAAAGTTTCCAAAAATTGCCACCAACTCATTGTTGTTCTTGGCCTGAAAATCTTTCCAGGTGAACTCGCTGTCTTTCGCCTCGGGCAGGTTTGTCAACAAGGCATAGCGCAATACATCGGGCTTGTCCGGAAAGTCATTAAAGTACTCGTGCATTTCAATCGACCATCCGCGGCTGGTGGACATTTTATCGCCCTCCAAGTTCATGAATTCGTTGGCGGGCACATTGTCGGGCACAATGTATTCGCCTGTGGCGTGAAGGATGATGGGAAAGATAATGCAATGGAACACGATGTTATCCTTACCGATAAAATGGACCAGCTTGGTGTCCTTGTCTTGCCAGTAGGTTTTCCAATCTTCTTTTTTTGCCTTGCTAAAATCGCGTTGGGGCGTTGCGAATTTGTATTGGTTGCTCGCCACTTCATCAAACAAGGCCCGTGTTGCAGAAATGTATCCGATGGGCGCGTCAAACCAAACATACAACACTTTGCCTTCTGCGTTGGGCAATGGCACTTTAATCCCCCAGTCAAGATCGCGGGTCATGGCGCGTGGTTGCAGGCCGGCATCGATCCACGATTTACATTGGCCAAACACATTGGTTTTCCAATCGTGTTGGTGCGAATTTAAAATCCATTCCTTCAGCCAAGGCTCATAATTTTGCAAAGGAAGATACCAATGTTTTGTTGGTTTAAGGATGGGGGCGTTGCCCGTTAAGGTGGAACGTGGGTTTATCAGATCCTTTGGGCTAAGCGAACTGCCGCACTTTTCACATTGATCGCCATAGGCAGACGGGTTTCCGCATTTTGGGCAAGTGCCTACGATGTAGCGGTCGGCCAAAAAAGCGTTGGCTTTATCATCATAGTATTGCTCCGATGTTTCTTCGGTGAGCAAACCTTTTTTGTGCAAGGTCAAAAAAATCTCTTGCGAAGTTTGATGGTGAATAGGCTCGCTGGTGCGATGATAGATGTCGAACGACATGCCGATCTTGTCAAAACTGTCCCTGATAAGGGCATCGTATTTGTCGATGATTGCCTGTGAGGTGGTGTTTTCTTTTAGGGCCTGGTTGGGTATTGCCGTGCCATGCTCATCGCTGCCGCAAACAAAAACAACATCGCTGCTACTGAGGCGCAAATACCGGACATATACATCGGCCGGAATGTATGCCCCAGCCAAATGCCCGATGTGTTTGGGCCCGTTGGCATACGGCAATGCAGAGGTGACCATATACCTTTTGAAACTCTTATCACTTATCATTGAAAAAAATCCTTGAGTGTGCAACTACAAAGATGCTAAATGATGAGGAATAACGGGAGTGTGCCCGATGCTTTTGTTCTTAAAATCTATCGGGTTTTGATTTATTTCCCTTTGGCAAAGGTTTGTTCGCGCATCTCCCTTTCCTTTTTGCGCATCTCTTCAACTTGCTTTTGTTTTTCGATGATCGGATTGATATCAGCGGGCAATATCAGATGAAACTCTGAACCGCTTGAGGATGTTTTGGCCAAAATGACTTCGCCCCCCAGTTTGTTGGCCGCCATTTTTGAAAGGTACAATCCTATGCCCCCGGTTGCGGTGCGGTCGGATGCCCGGGTGAACAAGTGAAATATATGGTCTTTATCGGTTGGGTTCACCCCAATGCCATTGTCGATCACACACATCTTTATTTTATTTCTTGCCACGGGGCTCATTGTTATTTTTACAAAGGGAGAAATACGAGAAGAATCGTTATAGAACTTGATGGCATTATCGATCAGGTTTTCAACAACAATCCCGATCAAATACCGGTCGGTAATTAGTTGCACGGATGGATCAATTTCGTAATCAAAGACAATATTGTTGGGGAGGCCATTTAATTTAGCTGCTTCAATCATGCTTTTGATAAGATCATGGCAGTCTATTTCCTGGGGTTCAAGTTTCCACAAGTTGATTTTATTTACAATCAAAAGCCGGGTAAGTATAAAATTGAGCTTGCTGGAGGTGGCATCCAATTTTTTAAGATAATCAATGGCAATGTTATCCTTAACATCGAGCATGGCAACGTTGCACACACCTTTGAGGGTCACCAACGGACCTCGTATGTCGTGCGATGTCCGGTAAATAAAATTGTCAAGCTCACCGTTAACTTGGATGAGGGCCTCGTTGGTCATAAAAAGATCCTGTGTTTTCTCCGCTACCTGATGATCCAGATATTCGTTTGCCCGTTGCAACTTTTCATTTTGCTCAGTGATGATCTGCTTCGCAGCATTGAGTGCTGCATTATCCCTTCTCTGCCGCCTGTTGGCCCTCACTAATAAATACGCAATGCCCGAAACCAAAACTGCTACCAAAAGAATAAAAAAGTTTTGTGTCTTCTGCCTTCTGATCACCTCGTTTTGAAGTTGGAGGTTACTTTCTTTTTCGCTTATTGTTCTGAGGTTTTCCCGCTGCTCAAAAGATGTTTGCACGGTTGCCAAGTTCTTCATGAGGTTGCTGCTATAGATGCTGTCTTTGAGCGCAATGTATTTGCTTTGATAGATGGAGGCGTTTTTGAAATCGGAAAGGGAAGTATAGACATTAGACATTTCCTTATACCAATCAATCAATGATTCAGCAAATTCTGATTCTTGTTCAAATTGTTTGGCCTCATTCAAATGTTGCAAGGCAGCAGAAAAATCCTTTCGCTCTGTTTCAACCTTAGCTAGCCAGGTAAGGTTGCCAATCCAAAACTGTTTATCGTTCAGTATCTTGGAAATTGACAACGAAGATTCTAGGTACTCCTCGGATTTTTTAAAATCCTTGAGCCGCTCACTCTCTTTAGTTTTGAAAAATTTTCCTAGGTTGAAATAGGCAATTCCCAAACCAAATAGAGCCTCTTTCTTTACTACATCCGAACAGCCACCGGCACAACTCGCCAATGCTCTGTTGAACGATAAAATGGCTTGATCTGGTTTTTCCAGCTGATCATAACACAGACCAACATTTAACAATACTTTGTCAATATCCGTGGAGTCATTTATTTCTTTTTTAATATCCATTGACCGTAGATAATAGTGAAGGGCCTGATCAAAGTTTCGCAGTTTAAAATACACAAGGCCAATGTTGTTCAGTGCAGTGCCTATAGACCGTTTGTTTCCTTCTGCTTCCCGTATTTCGAGCGATTGAAAATGGTAACTCAATGATGAGTCATAGTTGCCCCGGTACATGTAGGAGAGTGCTGCATTGTTCAACAGGAATTTTATTTTTGGTTTTAAGTCAGGATATCGGTCCTGGTTTCGCTTAGCAATGGGCAACACTTTATTAAGTATGGCAATGGTTTCATCGTTCCTGCCCAGGTCAATAAGAGAGAATGCCATCATCCTACCGCCTTCTACTATTTTGCTACTGTCGCCAATTGACTCTGCAAATTGATAAGCCTGTTGCGCATATTGTAGGGCTATTGTAAAATCCGTTTGATTATAGGATTTAAAAAGTTCCTGGAGCACATAAAACCGTGAAGTGTCCTTGGTGTGTTTGAGAATATTTTTTAATGAGTCAATCTTTTTTGAATCTTGCGAAAAAAGGTGCGTACTGATTGCGCTCAACAACAAACAGGAGAATGTAAATCTGCCAATAAATTTTAGGTACGAGCGCAAGCTATTTTAGGTTATAGATTTGGATGGTTAATAGAAGGCAGCAACCTTTGCAACATCAAATTAAATGCTAAACAAACCAAATAAAAAACTCTAAACCAATTTAACATGAAAAAATTAATGTACCTGTTGCTGTTTGTAACAATCGTTTCTGTCTCTATCACATCGTGCACCGAAGAGGAAGTAAAACCTCAGGTGGACGGAACCTCTGTTGCCGGAAGCGCCATCAAGGAATAACTCCCACTGAATATCATTATTTAATTTTAAACCAACCCAACCATGAAAAAATTAATGTACTTGTTGCTGTTTGTAACAATCGCTTCTGTCTCTATCACATCGTGCACCGAAGAGGAAGTAAAACCTCAAGTGGACGGAACCTCTGTTGCCGGAAGCGCCATCAAGGAATAAATAGAAAAATTTAAAAAATAGAATTATGAAAAAGACAATTATAATCCTGGGTGTTGCGGTGATCACATTATCAGCAACACTTTCATTCCGAAGCAAGCCAGAATCAGCAACCCTTGCAAGAGAGCAAAAATCTGCCACCTCAAATAACGGGGGTGGATTTGCGCTGCAAGATCGGGATCAGTGGAAATAAACCTCCTTTGCCCTAACTTGTATGGTTGATCATGTATAAATAAATATTTCTATACATAGGGCATGCAATCGTTCTCGTTGGGTCGATAGTTGGTGGTGTGGAGCGACAAAGTGACTTCACTTGGTCTGGGTATGACTGTAAGTTTTGTTGTAATTTTTTGAGGGAGGTTGCCGTACAAATCTCTTTTTTGATTAAATATTACATCAAAGTAAAAGAGCATTTATTACTGAATCTTCATCTCAAAGGCAAGCATTAAAACTCTCTCTCCAAAGGAGCGGGGATTTTGCAATTCGATGTAGATTTTTTTTTCAAGAAACCTCACCCTGCCCTCTCCACAGGAGAAGGTGGCTCTCGAATGAAACTTTGCCAATTAGCGTTTAATGAATCTTCATCTCAAACGGAAGCCGCATCTGGCTTCCCTGATAGTTGTTAAGGTCTTTTATGTTCTTATAAACCTCGTAGTGGGCGCCAAGTTCATTTTTTAGCAACCGGGTATTGGTGTAGTCTTCTACCTCGGTCAACCATTGCTCGATAAAAGTTTTCTGCTTAGGATAATATCGGATCCTATAATCATCCACGCCCGCTTTCTTGGCTGCGATATCAACGGCATCTTCAAAATTTCCCAGCACATCCACCAAGCCGCGCTCTTGGGCCTGTGCCCCGGTCCACACCCGACCAGAGGCAATTTTTCTAAGTTCTTCCACGGGCATATTCCTTCCAGCTGCTGCTTTGGCTGTAAACGAATTGTATATCTCTTCTGTCTTTTTTTGCCACACCGCCTTCTCCACATCGGTTAGTGGCCTTGTAAAAGTAACGAGTTCACCGGCCTCTCCGGTTTTCACTTCATCAAAGGTTACCCCGATTTTATTGTCCAGAAAACTGCTGATATCGAACAGCACACTAAACACACCAATGGAACCTGTAATGGTGGTAGGCTGTGCCACAATGGTGTCGCATGCCATAGCGAGATAGTATCCTCCCGATGCTGCGTAATCGGACATGGATGCGATCACGGGCTTCACTTCCGTGGCCAACATGATTTCGCGCCACATCACATCCGAGGCCAAGGCACTGCCCCCTGGCGAATTGATCCGCAGCACAATGGCCTTCACTTTTTTGTTGGTGCGCGCCTTTCTCAACTCTTCCGAAAATGTATCGGAACCGATCACACCGTTGCGGGCCTTGCCAGGAACAATATCGCCATCGGCCACGATCACGGCAATTTCGTTTTCAGCATTATCGTAGGTGGAAAAACTTTTTTTGTACTTGCCATAAGTAATGAAGTTGATCTTATCATCCGGCTGCAGGCCCAATCTCTGTTGCAAATCATTGCGCACCTGATCGAAGTAGAGCAGCGAATCCACTAAGCCAAATTGCAGCGCACTTTTTGTATTTGTCACACTCATCTTGTCAGCCATCTGTTTCAACTGATCGTAACCAATGTTGCGGGTTTTTGAAATATCTTCGAGCATAACACGGTGCATATCAGAAATGAGCGAATTCAGTTGAAGCCTGTTTTCGTTGCTCATTTTGTCTAACATAAAAGGCTCCACCGCACTTTTAAAATCGCCAACCCTGAATATCTGTGGCTTGATTTCCAATTTATCAAACATCTTTTTAAAGAAGGAAACTTCTATGGCAAGTCCGTTAAACTCTATTTCGCCTTCCGGGTTCAGGTAAATTTTGTCGGCAGCTGATGCGACATAGTATGCCTGCTCGGTAAAAAACTCGCTATACGCCACAATCCACTTACCCGAACTTTTGAAATCGAGCAGGGCATCGCGAACTTCCTTTGCCACGCCATAGCCACCCATGAATATGTTCAGGTCGAGATAGATGCCCTCAATTTTGGTATCCGTCTTTGCATTTTTTATGGTGGTCTTGAAGGGGAGCAAGCCTAAGGGTGACTCTGACCCGGCAATCGGAAGCCCTTCCAATGGGTTTTCAATTTCATTTTCAGTGATGGGCACGTCCAACTTAAGATGGAGGACCGAATTATCTTCTACCACTGTTTTGCTTTCATCACTGGAAAGGCCAGAAACAAGGGCTGCAAAAAAAGCGAAGGTTATAAAGATGATTACCGCAAATGCAACTATAGAACCGAGGCAGGATGCGAAAAAAGTTTTTAGGAAATTCATGGATGGAAAATTTAAGGGCTCAAAATTACTCAATCGGTTTTGGTAATAAAACTGTCTTCACCACAAAGCTCTTGGATGGGGTTTGAACCATTAAGGCTCGAAGGCCGGCCTACCGGCCATGCAGGCACTAAGAAGCACAAAGAATAACCGAATATCTTTGTGAATCTTTGTGTCGTTGCGTCTTAGTGGTTCAGGGGTATGTTGCCGCATTTTGCTGAACTCTCTAAATCTTTCTTATGGAAATGAAAAATGTATTTATATCCCTAGGGAGCAACCTGGGCAGGCGTGAGGAAAATTTAAATCAAGCCATCCGCTCAATTGAATTGAACATCGGATCAATTAAGACACATTCTTCTGTGTATGAAACAAAACCGTGGGGAAAAAGCAATCAGCCCAACTTTCTCAATCAAGTGATCCTGGTCAACACCGATCTGGAGCCGAAAGATTGTTTAACCGAATTGCTTGCGATTGAGATAGAAATGGGGCGCCAGCGCAATGAGAAGTGGGGAGCCCGTACCATAGACCTGGATTTGCTTTACGCAGATGGTTCAATAGTCAGCACAGCCACTCTTTCCCTTCCGCATCCTGGCATTGCACTACGAAGATTTGTATTGGTTCCTTTAGTTGAAATAGCTCCCGATTTTATCCATCCGATATTAAAAAAAAATCACCGGCAACTGCTTGAACAGTGTATGGATAATCTTGAAGTGAAGAAGTTCTAAGAAGGTTGGTGTGCACCTTTTGCGCCTTTGCGTGAGTAAGAGGCAATACCAAGATTCATATTCTATAAACTTGATACTTCTACCTGAGGTGCGATTTTCTTTACCAACCCTTGCAGCACTTTACCGGGGCCACACTCCATAAAAGAAATGCCTCCATCGCTGGCCATGGTTTGCACGAGTTGCGTCCATCGGACTGGCGCGGTGAGTTGTTCTATAAGATTTTTCTTTATCGCTTCAATCTTTGTTGATGGAAGCGCATTTACATTTTGATACACCGGGCACACCGGTGCCATAAATTTTGTTGCTTCAATGGCCGCGGTCAGTTCTTCCTTGGCAGGTGCCATCAACGGTGAATGAAACGCACCGCCAACTTGCAGTGGCAATGCGCGCTTGGCCCCGGCCGCTTTCAGTTTTTCGCAGGCAATTTCAATCCCTTTTATAGAGCCCGATATTACCAACTGGCCCGGACAGTTATAATTTGCCGCTACCACTATTTCCTCTTTTATGGAAGCACACACTTCTTCAACTTTTTGATCGTCCAATCCAATGATGGCGGCCATCGTGGAGGGATTGATCTCGCATGCCCGCTGCATGGCAAGTGCCCTCTTGAAAACAAGTTTCAATCCATCCTCAAACGACAAGGCTTTATTGGAAACGAGTGCCGAAAATTCTCCGAGCGAATGGCCAGCTACCATATCAGGCTGAACCGCATCTTGCGAAAGGGCCACCGCCACGGAATGGATAAACACAGCCGGTTGGGTAACCTTCGTTTGCTTTAGCTCTTCGGCACTGCCAGCAAACATGATTTCCGAAATTTTAAATCCTAAAATGGAATCGGCTTGGTTGAACAATGTTTTTGCAACCTGGTTTTTTTCATATAACTCTTTGCCCATTCCGGTAAACTGTGCGCCTTGACCGGGAAAGATAAATGCCTTCATAGTTTAATTGACTTGGTTTTAAAACCCGAGTTTACAGGTAAAGAATATAAGATCAAAATATTCTCATATTTCTTCTATATAAAGTCTCGGTGCTCTGCACCTTGCGTTATCAAGACTTAATTCCTACAAATGTTTTGCGGCCCTGCCCGTCCGGCAGGCGGGTCTGCCGCTAATCGCTTGAACTAAATCAAAAAATGTTCTGACGCTTCAAAACTTATGACGCTAGGTATAATATCAAAAGCAAACGCAGAGAACGCAGAGGTTCGCAGAGAGGTTTTAGGGCAAGAAGGAATGGTGAAGATCACAAACTTTGCGTTACTCAGCGTCCTCCGCGTTAAAAAGCAGGCATCAGTCTATGAACCGTGCTCTCACATCAGGAGTAGGTATCATGCACTCATCTTTTTTTCCAAACCACCGGTAGCGGTTTCGGGCAATCCAATCGTAAATGAAATCGCGGATAAAAACAGGGACAATTTTAAATACGTAAAGCGCAGGCCACATCCCGTCAAGGTGACGTGCAATTTCCAGGGCGGCATTGCTTTTTTTATACAACTGCCCTTTGTTAATGAACAACACACTGTTGAGTGATGAGGTTGGGAGGTTGAATTTTTTCATTTGCTCCGCTCCAAACCCTGATTGAAGGGATGCAAATTTTAATTTTGATCGGGCGTCTCTTTTTATTGTGAAAAGGACTGAGCCGCTGCACACGTTACACACACCATCGAAGAGTATCAACGGGGTTTCTCTTCGCGCACTATTTGCACCCATCCTTTTATTGTTTGGCGTTGCTTTTTTTGGTCAACCACATCAAAAAAAACTTCTGCACTATAGAAGTACACACCCTCCGAAAGTTCTCCTCCACTATTGTCGCGGCCATCCCAATCAATATAAATGGAACGCTCAGCTCCCGATTGGTATGAATATACTTCCTTGCCCCATCGGTTGATTACTGTCAAATCTACTTTTTGAACGAAGCGTGCGCAATGTGCTTTGACTTCGATAGGATCTTTAGGTTCCGAGCATGGGCCAGTGCCAATTGAACCATTCTCGTCTTCAACAACCCTATCACTGAATGCGCTGAACAATTCATTGCAGCCATCTCCATTGATCGTGATCACGTTTGGCAATTCGTAGTAAGGGCAGTTATCAAAACAAAATGCCTCACTTTTTTCGCTTACATTTCCGGCACGGTCCACGGCCGCAATCTTATAGCAGCCTGCAAAGGATGGCAAGTTGGAATCTATATAAAACGTATCGCGCACCAAAGGAATGTCCAAGGAATCAAAAATGCCGTCCACGGTGCTTGCCTTATAAATCCTGTACCCTTGAATATCCTCCCGGCATAGTTGATCGGTAGGCTTGTTCCACGTAAGTGTGTTGCTAAAGATGTTGACCCCGCAGGAATTGGTTTTGAAAAAGTCTTCACAATCAAGTCCTTTTATCGCAAGTTCTGGTTTGCAGGGTGCCTTATCGTCATTTGGCTGGGCACATACTATTTGTGAAAAGTTTTGTAAGGGTTCTGCTATTTTTGGGTTGCCGTATGCACCTCGGGTCATCACCCGATAGCAGTAGGTGTCGGTTTCTTTTAGCCCTTCATCCAAGTAAGTGAACTGTTCAGCATTAACGTCAACACTGTCGAACAGAATAAGTTTCCCTTCAGTGACTCCAGCTTCTGGACCTACATATCTGTAGATAAGATGACGTGGATAACTTTGTGTGCGGTTCGACCAGGGCACATCGGCAAACCACGACAATCCGATTTGCAAAAACTTAGGGCTCGCATCCAGCCGAACCGTTGAAGCTGTGGGAGAGGTGTCAACTTTTGTTCCATCGCTGGCATAAGCAATCACTCTGTAATTGTAAATTGTTTCGAAGGTGTTGAGCCCTGTGTCAGCAAATTCGGTGACGGCACGTTTGCCAGGAAAGGCGCGGGTCAACCTTATATCGCCACTAAATCCTTCTGCACGGAACACTTCGTACTGATAGGGTGGAGGAAACTGTGCCTGGTCTGCTTCGAATGGAGGCAGCCATTTTATGGTTATTTGTCCGGCAGTCCGGCTGGTTATGTCAACGGTTACATTGGTGATCACTGGGGCATCGGCCAAAATAGGAGGGATGCATATTTCTTTGGAAACGTAGCTCTCGCCACCTCCCGGCAACTGAAAAATAGCTACAAGCCGATAACAATATTGTGCTCCCACCGCCAATCCTTTTCCTCCGTTGGTGTCGTTGAATGTGGAAGTGCCAATGGGCACATCAGCAATTTTAGTGTATCCTAAAAAGTCGGGCATCCCGGTCACGCACTCTGGTGGCGTGAAGGTAAACTCATCTACCCTGCGCCACACTTGCATGGTCACTGCTTTGATGCGACATTGATAATTTTCCCATTCTAATTTTACGGACCTTGCTCCTAAGTTTACCACCGGTGGTTTCCACTTGGGCGCGGGACCCACCACGGTTATGTTCCAGGTTTTGAATTGCACCAGCGTGGGGCCATTCTTCGATCGATCACTTATTTTGAAAACGACCTGGTAGGGCTGCTCTTTTATATGGTTGCAGGTAGTTGTCCATTTAAAATTCAATTTTCCTTTTACGGTGGTAGAAGTGAATTGAAACCTGGCCGGGCTTGGTGTAACCGTGGCAGGCGAAGGGTTGATGGTAAACACTTGCGAAAATGCTTCGATCTTCACGCTGTCAAAATCCGGATCGAAACCAAAAATATCTTCATTGATAACCGTTCCCGCTTCCACGCAAATGTCTTCGGGCACTTCCAGTTCAGGCCGCTTGTTCTTACATTCTTCAATAATGATCTGCATGTCCCTCACCACAAACCCAATGTCAATCCAAACGCCTCTCACTTTCCTCCACTC
>JANOQB010000501.1:0-4946 GCA_031422215.1 Cytophagales bacterium
TCGGGCGAAAGTTTACCGGCATGTCCACCGGCACGATTGTTCACGGCTATTACCGCATCGGCCCCAAGGCCCTCAACTTTTTTTGCATATTCCAAATCCACCACATCACAAAATACTTTTATGCCCAAGGGTTTGCACTGATCAATCACCTCCTTGGGGTTGCCCAGCGAAGTGATGATGTAGTCCACTTTCAATTCCACCAATGTCTGCAGTTGACCTTTGTATTTGAGGTTGGATTTATTGACGATAAGGTTCACACCAAACGGCTTGGACGAAAAAGATTTTATCTCTTTGATGGCAGCGCGAAGTTCTTCATCCGTGCGATAATTAAGTGCGGGAAATGCGGCCGTCACTCCATTGGCGAGGGCGGCCCTTATCATTTTTGTGTTCGAGATAAGGAACATGGGCGCCACGATTACCGGGTAATCGATGCCAAGCATTTTGTCGAGGGTCATGGGTTGGGGATTGGGGGCTGGGTATTAGTACTTAGTGATTTCACCTGATTTCTACACTTCATAATTCTAAATTCGTTATTCATCATTCGATATTCAAATTTGAATTTCAATCATGGATGTGAAGTGGGGCAGTTGGCATCCATCATTTTTTCATTCTCCTCTCCCACTGCCCGGCCAGCTTCTTTTTCCTTATCTCTCCATTGTTGATCAACTGAGTTAGCCGGGCATTCGTTGTTCCTTTTGATGTGAGGTGATAGCAACCACAATCTTCGCAATGATAAACTGTTACAGGGCCGCCACCAGTAGGGTATTCAAAATTAATGTGTGCTTCTATCAGAGCGTCTTCTGCCAGTTGTTCCGTGGCATACAACCGTTTACTGGTAGTACATTTTGTTGTTGCTTTCAAAGTTTGTGATTTTCTATATCCAAAGTTGAGTAATATTACCGAATCCGATTTACTAATCCATTCCATGCTTACCTATTCACTTAGTGTAATTATATTTGCGCACGTTTTATGAAAGAATACTTAGAAAGCCTGAACGAACCGCAGCGTGAAGGTGTGATCAATACAGAAGGTGCGTGCATGATCATTGCGGGAGCGGGCTCAGGCAAAACACGCGTTCTCACTCTTCGCATTGCCCACCTGATGCAAAGCCAAAACATTGACCCGTTCAACATCATGGCCCTCACCTTTACCAACAAGGCTGCCAAAGAAATGCGCGAGCGGATTGAAACATTGGTGGGCTCCGATGCACGCAATTTATCGATGGGCACTTTTCACTCTGTGTTTGCCCGCATACTCAGGGCCGAAGCACAACACTTAGGCTATCCCAATAATTTTACGATCTACGATACAGATGATTCCAAATCACTGCTGAGAAGTGTAGTAAAAGAAATGGGCTTGGACGAGACACAATACAAAGTCAATGCGGTATATAACCGTATATCGTCAGCCAAAAACAAATTGATCTCATGGCAGGATTATTTAAGCAACCCGCTCTTTCTTGCCGATGATGCCGCCAACATGCGGCCCGAGATAGGAAACATATACAAAGCCTATTCGCTCCGGTGCTATAAATCGGGAGCCATGGATTTTGATGACCTCCTTTTTAACACCGATAAACTTTTCAAAGAACATTTGCACGTGCTGAACAAATACCAGCACCGGTTTCAATATCTGTTGGTGGATGAGTTTCAAGATACCAACCTGTGCCAGTATTATATCATCCGCAAGCTGGCCTCGGTGCGCCAAAACATTTGCGTGGTAGGCGATGATGCCCAAAGCATCTATGCATTTCGCGGGGCCGATATTTCCAACATTCTTAATTTCGAAAAAGATTATCCCGACTTGCGCATCATCAAGCTCGAACAAAATTACCGCTCCACCCAAACCATTGTGGAAGCTGCCAATTCGGTGATCGCAAAAAACAAAGCACAACTTCCAAAAAATGTTTGGACTGCCAACGAAGAAGGGAACCTGATCGAGCTGATCAAAGCCGTGTCGGACAATGAAGAAGGGAAATTGATCGCCTCCTCCATCTTTGAAGAGAAGATGCAGCAGCAATATAAGTTCAGCGACTTTGTTGTGTTGTACCGTACCAACAGCCAATCGCGCGCAATAGAAGAATCGCTGAGACGGATGAACATCAAATACAAAGTGGTGGGCGGCCTCTCCTTCTATCAGCGCAAAGAGATAAAAGATGTTCTTGCATACTTGCGATACTCCATAAATCAACAAGACGAGGCATCGTTCCGTAGGATCATCAACTACCCCAAGCGCGGCATTGGCGACACAACTATTGATAAAATTGTGGTGGCCGCCAATGATCACGCCATTTCCATTTGGGAAGTGTTGCAAAACATAACTTCCTTTTTGGGAGGCCGGGCCACGGGTCTTATCGATGATTTTGTTACCAAGATCAAACGGTTTGGAATCGAAATACAAAATAAGGATGCCTACGAGGCAGCCGCAGAAATCGCCAAGTCATCGGGATTGCTAAAGGAATTATACGAAGACAAAACAGTAGAAGGCCTGAGCCGTTACGAAAACGTGCAGGAACTTCTCAACGCAATAAAAGAATATGTAGAAGACCCTGAGAAAGAAGACAAGAGCCTGGGGGCATTTCTTCAAGAAGTGTCGTTGCTAACCGGGCAAGACGAAAACAAAGATGCTGATCCCGACAAGGTAACATTGATGACCATACACATGGCCAAAGGGTTGGAGTTCAAAAATGTTTATATCGTTGGATTAGAAGAAGACTTGTTCCCATCGCAAATGATGTTGAGCAGCCGCTCGGAACTGGAAGAAGAAAGAAGACTCTTTTATGTGGCCATCACACGTGCAAAAAAGAAACTTTTCCTTTCTTATGCGCTCACCCGCTACCGGTTTGGGCGATTAAAAAATTGTGAGCCCAGCAGATTTTTGGATGATGTGAACAGCCGCTATATAAAAGTAAGCACAAAGTTTGGTGGCATGGATTCAATGCCTACCAACACAAATTTTGCAAAGAGTTTTGTAAGCGGCATGAAGAAAACAATAAGCTCGCAACCTGCACCTAAAGCAGTAGCTTACAAACCTGCAGCGGACTTCGCCCCCAGCGACACCACTTCGCTGAAAGAGGGCATGAAGGTGGAGCATCCAAAGTTTGGTTTCGGTTCGGTATTGAAAATTGAACAAATAGGCACTGAGCGCAAAGCAAAAATCAATTTTACCGATTTTGGTGAGAAGACCTTATTGCTTAGCTTTGCGAAGCTAAAAATACACGACAATTAGCCTTTCATGATCGGAGAATATAACACAGCACGCGAGCAAATCATCTTAAAAGAGTATGGCCGCAATGTTCAGAAATTGGTAAACTACATTCGCACCGTGCCCGATAAAAAGAAGCGGACCGATTTGGCAACCACCCTGATTGAATTGATCAAGCAACTGGCACCGGTGGCGAAGGAAGCACAGGAAAATCCGCAGCGCATGTGGGACGACCTCTACATCATGGCTGATTTCAACTTAGATGTTGACAACCCCTTCACAACTCCCGATCGCACGATCCTTTTCAAGAAGCCGCGCAAGATGGAATATCCGCAGAACGATGTGCGGTTCAGGCACTACGGAAAAAATATCGAGAAACTTGTTAAAGAGGCAATAAAGAAAGAAGACCCCAAGGAGCGAGAGGAAGCTGCCATTTATCTTGGCAAGCTGATGAAAACATTTTACGGAGCCTGGAACAAGGAAACGTTGGATGATTCAGTGATTGTAAAAGACCTTGCCATTCTTTCCCAAGGAAAACTCGTGTTGAATTTGGACAAAGTGCGCGAAGATAATCTATTTGAGAAGTTGTACCGCGAGCAGAGGAAAACCGTTCAACGGCCTCAAGGCGGTGACAATCGCAATAACCCACGGGGCAACCGGCCTTTCAAAAAGAACCGTCACCAACACCGCAGACGCGATCAATGAGTTCGTTTAAGATAAAGGGAGGACTTCGCCTGAAAGGGGAAATCATCCCGCAAGGAGCCAAGAACGAAGCCCTTCAGGTTCTGTGCGCACCCCTTCTCACTTCCGAGCCTGTCACCATCCACAACATCCCGGATATCATTGATGTAAATAAACTTATTGATTTGGTGAGTGACTTGGGATGTAAGGTTGAAAAACTCCAACCCGGATCGTACCGCTTCACGGCATTGCAAATAAAAACAGGATTTTTAAAAACAGCCGAGTACAGAAAAAAAGCAAGTGCTTTGCGCGGATCGGTGATGTTGCTTGGCCCCATATTGGCCCGGTTCGGTGAAGCAACCATTCCCAAACCAGGCGGTGACAAAATTGGAAGGAGAAAGTTGGACACACACTTCATCGGCTTTCAAAACTTGGGTGCCAAATTCACTTACAACGCAGAAGAGAATTTATTTAACATCGATGCCACGCACCTGAAAGGTTGCTACATGTTGTTGGACGAAGCATCGGTGACGGGCACGGCCAATATTATTATGGCCGCAGTACTTGCAACAGGCACCACTACCATTTACAACGCAGCCTGCGAACCTTATCTTCAACAACTTTGCCTAATGCTTAACCGCATGGGCGCAAAGATCAGCGGCATCGGTTCCAACCTGTTGACGATTGAAGGTGTAGAAAATCTTGGTGGCACCGAGCACACACTATTGCCCGACATGATTGAGATTGGCAGTTTCATTGGTATGGCAGCCATGACCCAATCCGAAATCACCATAAAAAATTGCCGCCTTGATATGCTTGGTATCATTCCGGAAATATTCAGAAGGCTCGGCATAAAAATGGAATTCCGTGGCGATGACATTTACATTCCTGCACAGGAACATTATGAAATTGAAACCTTCATTGACGGCTCCATCCTTACCGTGGCCGATTCTCCGTGGCCTGGTTTCACACCTGATTTATTGAGCATCGTGTTGGTGGTGGCCACGCAGGCCAAAGGCACCGTGCTCGTTCATCAAAAAATGTTTGAGAGCCGCCTATTC
>JANOQB010000502.1:0-14063 GCA_031422215.1 Cytophagales bacterium
TATAATAGCCTGCAAAGTTATCAAAAGACAAGGATCCACTATTTCAAGAGGCTTCGGGTTTGTTATTTTTTCTACGATCGAGTCTGTCCGTACTGTCATCGAAAGGAAAGATGAACATAGAATCAGAGGAAACCCGAAAAATAGGATCCTCAATAAACCATCCTATTCTAACACCAGTAACTGTTTCGCCACTTGCCCCGGTTCCGAGAAGTTTTCTGACATGTGTATTGATTTGCTTTTCATTTGCGCGGTCAAAAAATAAAAGCCCATTTGATGAATTCGTTTTAAGGAGTTCATCAAAAGATTTGTAAAGCATTGTTAGTGCCGTAGTCAAATATTCTTCTGGCTTTAATTCACTTTTAAGCTTATCAATTACAATGGCTATTAACGAGAAAGCTTTGTTTTGCCCGATCGTCTCTGCGTATTCCTCTATTAAACGCCACCTTTCCGCTACACTTATTGAAGTAAACTCTTTGATCTTGTGAGGGTCAATCATTTCAGCACAATGAAATTCAATATGGTATGGTAAGGATCCCTCACGGGCAATTTTCTTCCGAAAGGCTTTCATTGTATCAAGGGAAATTTTCCATTTTGATGCAGAAACCACGATGGCCGTCAAAATAAAATAGCGAGTGCCTGTTTTGTCCAACTTTGTTGGGTCATGGAGTCCGCAATCGCCACTTTCATCTACATAACAGAAATACACGATCTAATCTATTTTGTAATTAAATTTCCTATCAGTGCTTAAGGTGAGGTCAAAGTTTCCCTTCACCCTTCATCCTGCTGAAATAAGATTTAGCTTCCTTCAATACCCTGGGTGCAAGCGCAAACCCTGACAACATAGTTGGGATTGCCATGAGTGCGTAGGCGATGTCAATGATGTTCATAATGTCCGTCATGGAGGCCACCGCACCGAAAATGATGGTGGACAGATAGAAATAGTCATAATACTTAGCCCTCTTCACACCAACCAAAAAAGAAAGGGCTTTGTTTCCATAATAGCTGTATGAGAACAACGAGGTGACGGCAAAGAAGAAGGCACAGATCAACAATAGATATTTTCCAACTCCGGGCAGCGCAGATTGAAACGCCATGGCCGTAAGCGTCACGCCATTCGCACCAGACGTTTCCCATACCCCTGTCACTAAGATGGCGAGCGCTGTCAATGAACAAACCAATAGCGTGTCTATGGCTGGACTCAGCATAGAGACTAAGCCTTCCCGGATTGGCTCTGTGCTCTGCGAAGCGCCCAAAGCCATCGGTGCCGTGCCTATGCCTGCTTCATTGGAGAACGATGCCCTGCGCACACCCGTTACTATCAATCCACCAACGACACCACCCAGCAATGGTTCTCCACGATAATTGGAAGCTGAAAAAGCATCGGTGATGATCAACATAAAATAGTGGGGCACTACAGATATATTAACTATGAGAATGGCCAGTACGGACAAGAAATAAAGAATAATCATCAATGGCACCATCTTGCCGGCCCAACTGCCTATGCGTTGAATGCCACCAACTATTACAATGCCTGAAATGACCATCAATATAAACCCGATCACAAACTTTAATGTGTTCACTTCAATTCCCAGAAAAGAAAATGAAAGTGCTTTCAATTCCTCAGAAGAAAACCCAATATCAATTATGGCTTGCGTCAATTGATTGGCTTGAAAAATTGGAAGGCAACCAACCATCGCGCACAAGCAAAACAAAACCGCCAGCGGTTGCCACGGTTTTCCCAATGCCTCACGGATAACATACATGGGGCCTCCTTGGATTACACCCTCTGAATCTTTGCCACGGAACATGACCGACAGTGTGCTGGTGAAAAAATTAGTGGACATGCCCACAAAGGCAGTTACCCACATCCAGAACAAAGCGCCAGGCCCACCAATGCTGATGGCCGCAGCCACACCGGCAATGTTGCCCATGCCAACTGTAGAAGCTAATGCGGTGGACAACGCCTCATACGGACTGATCTGCCCGGGGTCGTTGGGATTATGGAATTTGCCGCGCAGTATGGCAATGGAATGAAAGAAATATTTGTAGTGGATAAATTTTGAATAGATGAAAAAGAAAACCCCACCCAGAATGAGCAAGAACAAAATGGGAGTCCACACTCCAGAGGCAATGTTGGCGATCAATTCACTCATAGGATAAATGTTTGATGCGCAAGAAAGGGAATTTTTTTGAGTTTAAAGTTTTCCGTGCCAGATTCACAACTACCACCTCTCCTAACTCCTAAATTCTGACTTCTGACTTCTGACTTCTATCTTCTTCAATCTCCTATCTACTAACTCCTATCTCCTATATTCTAACTTCTGACTTCTATTTCCCAACTCCTAAACCCGAAGCAACACACAACTCCCACAACGCTCGTGCACCTACATTTGCATCCCACTCATCATCTCCTGGGGCTACTTCGCACAAATCAAAGCCGATTATTTTTTTTCCTGATTTCACAATTTCTTTAAACAAGTAGGAGAGTTGCTCCAATTCAAAACCTCCCGGCACGGGTGTTCCGGTATGTGGGCACAATTTGGGGTCGAGCCCGTCAATATCAAAACTGATATAAACCAAAGCGGGAAGTTCTTTTATTATTTCTTCGCATTGAGCGGCCCAACTCTTTCCGCGATAATGTTCTTCTTTTATATCCGCATAAAAAAAAGTTTTTACCCTGCCGCCAGCCCGCTGCATCATATCCATTTCTTCTTCACAAAAATCGCGAATACCGAGCTGCACAATTTTTTTTATAGATGGCAGCTTCAACGCATTGTACATGATCGAGCCATGCGAATAAAGAAACCCTTCATATGCTTTGCGCAGATCGGCATGGGCATCGATGTGCAAAATACCAAACCGCTCCTGTTTTTCCGATAGTGCACTCAGCAGCCCAAGCGGTGTGCTGTGATCTCCGCCTACTACCCCCACCAATTTTCCTTCCTTGAGCAGTTGCGAACACGTACTCCGCACATAGCTGTTCAGGGCTGCGCAAGCCTCATTGACTTTATCGACAATACTTTCATTTTCTCCTGTGGCCGTTCCGTTTTCCAATGATTGGATATGGCTTTCGGCCAGGTCGCGCAGTATTTTATTTTCTTCATAAAGGTTGGCAGGCACAGGCAGCATGGCAATGCCTAATTTCCAAACATCCTTAATGGTGCGGTGGAACAAATCAATTTGCGTGGAGGCAAGGAGAATGGCAGATGGCCCGCGGGCGGTGCCTGCGCGGTAAGACACGGTAACTTCCCAGGGCACTGGAACAATCACAATCGTAGCGGTCTCTTTTGTGAACGGAAGCCCAAATAGATTTCCCTTTATTCCCGGCCCATTCTGGTCAAACAATTTTTCATCAAGGCTATCCATTTGGCTTGTACAGTGGATGATAGTCAAATACAAATTTTCCGCAGCCTTCAGATAAATCAGCCCATGCAACATTAAAATTTATCGCAGACATTTCGCTGGTTGCCATCGCTGATTTTTTATAGTCGGAAAGATAGTCATGCAAATCAACAATGGAAGGGTAGTGGCCCACCATCAAAATATTCTCAACAGAATCTGGAGTTTGCTGAACCAGCTCTAACATATCTACCAGCGCACCAGGATAAATTTTTTCAGAGTGCAGGATTTTTTCAACGGGATAGTTTATTGCTTTGGCTATCAACAGGGAAGTTGCTTTGGCACGCTCGGCATGGCTTGAAATGATCAGGCTAACCGATAAGCCAGAAGTCTGGATGTAGTTTCCGAGTTTTATGGCATCTTCAACTCCTTCCGGTTTTAATTCACGCTCTCTGTCGTGATTATAAAATTGACCGCTGCGGGTTGTGGCGTGCCTTACTAAGTATAAGTTGTGCTTCATGTGGATGTAAACTCAGCGTAATATAAAAAAATCTTTGAAGCCGCATCGAACCCTATTTTGTTTGATCGCAATTGAACTGCAAAATGATGGTTATCAAGTTGATCGAATGATTTTCGCTTGAAGGAAATCGGTTGCTTCAAAATTCAAAACCTGAGCTTGTTCAGATGTTTACGGCTATGTTTTTAAAAATTTACTGATATTTGAAGCCGTTGAAAGAAAAATACACATGTCGAAAAACTTAGTGATTGTTGAGTCTCCCGCCAAAGCGAAGACAATAGAAGGTTATCTGGGAAAGGATTACACCGTGGCATCGAGCATGGGGCACGTGCGCGATTTGGCCAAAGGAAACAATGCCATAGACATAGAAAATAACTTTGAGCCCACCTACGAGGTTTCCCCTGATAAAAGGGAAGTGATAGCGAGGTTGCGAAAACTTTCGAAAGAGGCCGAGATGGTTTACTTGGCAAGTGATGAGGACCGTGAAGGGGAAGCCATCTCCTGGCATCTAAAAGAAGTACTGGATTTAAAAGACAGTAAAACGCGCAGGATCGTTTTCACCGAGATAACTAAAAATGCAATACTGAACGCCATTAAAACTCCACGCGGTATTGATATAGACTTGGTGAATGCGCAGCAGGCGAGGCGTCTGTTGGATAGATTGGTAGGGTTTCAGTTGTCGCCAATCCTGTGGAAAAAAATCAAGACTGGATTGTCCGCTGGCCGCGTGCAGTCGGTGGCGGTGCGGCTGGTGGTGGAGCGCGAACGTGAAATAGAAAAATTTGAAAGCAAGTCTTCCTTCAAAGTATCCGCAATTTTTGATTTGGGAAAAGGGAAGCAGTTGGTGGCCGACCTTCCGGAAAAATTCAGCGATGAAAAAGATGCGCTTGCGTTTTTGGAATCGTGCAAGAATGCAAAGTTCTCCATTGGCGATCTGGTGAAGAAACCGGCCAAGAAATCTCCATCTCCTCCCTTCACCACTTCTACGTTGCAACAGGAAGCGGGAAGAAAATTAAGTTTCTCCGTTTCACAAACCATGATGGTAGCGCAGAAACTTTATGAGGCGGGAAAGATTTCTTACATGCGCACCGACTCATTGAATTTATCGAACGAAGCTGTGCAAGGTGCCGTGAAGCAAATCACATCGGCTTACGGAAATGAGTTTGTGCACACACGCACATTCAAAACAAAGTCTGCGGGCGCACAAGAAGCACACGAAGCTATACGCCCTACGGATTTCTCGGTTCAGAACCCTGGCATGGACCGCAACGCACAACGGTTGTATGAATTGATTTGGAAGCGCGCCATCGCCTCGCAAATGGCCGATGCGGAATTGGAAAGAACAACGGCTACTATAAATATTTCCACCAACCCAAAAACATTGACTGCCTCTGGCGAAGTGATAAAATTTGAAGGCTTCTTAAAAGTCTATCTCGAATCGAAGGATGAGGACGAAGAAGAAGGGGAGGGCAGCAAAGTGCTTCCACCACTTTCGGTGGGCCAGTCACTGGGGTTGGATCAATTGTCGGCAACGGAAACATTTTCGCGCCACGCGGCACGATACACCGAGGCGAGCCTTGTTAAAAAATTGGAAGAGTTGGGGATAGGAAGGCCATCAACCTACGCGCCCACTATATCTACCGTGCAAAAGCGGGGTTATGTGGTGAAGGAAACACGCGAAGGGGTGGAACGTAAATACAAAGTGCATGTGCTCAAGTCGGGAAGCATTAAATCGGAAACAGAAACAGAAATCACCGGAGCAGAAAGCAACAAACTGTTCCCCACCAACATTGCCATGGTAGTAAATGATTTTTTGGTGGAGCACTTTCCAGAAATCACCAACTACTCCTTCACAGCCGAAATAGAAAAAGAGTTTGATGAAATAGCAGAAGGCAAGCTGAAATGGCAAAAGATGCTTGATCAGTTTTATAAGCCATTTAGCAAAACAGTTTCCAAAACCGAATTGGTTGAACGCTCATCGGTTCAAAACAAAAACAAAGAACTTGGCGTTGATCCAAAGTCGGGTAAGAATGTATATGTAAAGCTGGGCAAGTTTGGTGCATACATACAAGTGGGAGAAAACCCTGACGACAACGGTGGCGAGAAGCCTAAGTTTGCGAGTCTTCGTCAAGGGCAGTTTATAGAAAACATTACGCTGGAAGATGCTCTTGAGTTGTTGAAGATGCCAAGGGACATGGGCGTGTTTGAAGAAAAACCGATGGTGGTAAACATCGGGAGGTTTGGCCCGTATGTGTTGCACGACAAAAAATTTGTGTCCATCCCGAAAGGGGAGGATCCCTATATAATTACATCCAACCGTGCTGTTGAACTGATCAAAGCAAAGCGTGAGACCGATGCAAACAGGTTGATAAAAGCATTTGAAGACAATGCCGACATTCAGGTGTTGAATGGCCGCTTCGGCCCCTATATAAAAGCAGGAAAAAAGAATGTGAAAATCCCGAAAGGAAAACTTCCTGAAGAGTTGACCTTAGAAGAATGTGTGACCCTTGCTGCAAACGCCCCTGAAAGCAAAGGCAGGTTTGGACGCTTTGCACGGAAGAAGGCAACGGTGGAAGTAGGCGATGTTCCTATGAAAGCAGCAAAGAAAGTTGTGGCCAAGAAAGAAGCGGTGGCAACAAAAGCAGCAGCAAAAAAGGCAACACCAGTGAAGGCAGTAGTTAAAAAGGCTGTGACGAAGAAAGCCTCGGCGAAAAAGGCGGCACCGAAAAAAGTGAAGAAGAGGTAATGGGTATTTAAGGCTCTTTGACGTTTAGAGTGGGTGAAAATTTTAGTTGTAGATATATGTGTAAGTTTTTAACCTAAGTAGAGAAAATGGTTATTTGAACACACCTAAACCTTATTACCTCTTATTTTGGTGAATGACTCGACTTAATAATAAGGTTGATCTTCACAGTTATAAATTATTTCTACAAAGGTCTTCGTCTTGCCCAATCAACAGCTAAAGGTCTTGGATTAACAAAACACAAACCCTAAACGTCATAGAGCCGTATTAAATTACTTTTGGGGATCGCGGGTCGAGATTGAAGTGGTTTACAAGTATTAAGTGAGGTTTCGCCCGCGATGACAGTAGCGTATGTCATCATCTCACTCCAAATCATTTCCTCTTTAATTCTTTCCAACTTTTATTAACTTGGGCACTATGAAAAAACTAACCGCCTTTGCATTCCTGATATGTTGCATCGAATCATACTCACAATACAACCTCGAAAATTTCCTTGGCCATCCCATCGAATCCGGTTTTGCAGCTTCGCCCGATGGAAAAAATATTGCCTGGGTAATCAACGATCATGGCAAACGAAACATTCTGGTAAAAACCGGCAACGACCTTCCCCGGTTCATTACCGATTATCAACAAGATGACGGGCAGGAAATTTCGCAGTTGACGTTTACACCCAATGGAACCAAACTGCTTTATGTAAGAGGGAGTGCCCCAAACAGGAGCGGTCAAAACCCCAACCCATCCAGCTTGACTGACGGCACAGACATGGCCATTTATTATAAAGAGATTTCATCGAAGAGCCCGGCATCAAAAATTACGCAAGGCAACAGCCCGGTTGTGTTTAAAGACGGGATCAAATTTTTGTTTGCAAAAGGAGCGCAGATTTTTGAATCACCTATGGATATCAATGCGGTGCCCAAACAATTATTTTTTGCCAGAGGCCGCAATGGCAACCCAAAATTTTCACCCAACGGCAACGAAGTGCTTTTCACCAGCGATCGTGGTGACCATAGCTTTGTAGGCATATATAGTCTCGTCAGCAAAGCCCTCCGGTGGATTGCGCCCGATGTTACCAAAGACAATTTTCCTGTATGGTCGCCCGATGGAAAACGGGTTGCTTTTATCCGGTCATCGGGCGCAAAGATTGGCGAACTCCCTGACCTGACCAATGGCTATCAATTTTCAATTGTAGTGGCCGATGCCGAAACGGGAAAAGGAAATATAGTTTGGAAATCGCCCGCGGATGATGGAGGCTTTTCTCAATCCTATCCTTCTGTTCCGTTGGCGTGGACAAGCACCGACAGGATTTTATTTTTCTCTGAACACACCGGTTGGAACCACATTTTCTCCATGAGCCCAACGGGCAGCGATGTAAAAGATATTACTCCAGGCGATGGCGAAGTTGAGAGTTTTGTTTCTGATGCCACGGGCCAGTTCATTTACTTTGATGGCAACCGCGAAGACATTGATAGGCGCCATATTTGGAAATCAAATGTAACAAGTGGAGGTCCGGTAGCCATTACATCGGGCGAAGGAATTGAAATGTATCCCGCTTTTGCGGGAAAGGATTTGTATGCATTCAAGTCAACGGCCAACTCATCCAAATCATTGGTACGCATAGAGGAAACGAAAAATGCATCGGCTCAGGTATATCCACAAAAGCTCCCTGCCTTTTCATCGGTAGCCTTTGTCAAGCCCGAGCAAATCATTTTCAAAGCCCCGGATGGAACAACCATTCATGGGCAACTCTTTATTAATAGAGCGGTGCAAGGCAAGCGGCCTGCGGTTGTGTTCATGCACGGAGGCCCCATACGGCAGATGCTGTTGGGGTTTCATTACAGCGATTACTATATCCATTGTTACGCCTTCAATCAATATCTGGCAAGTCAGGGTTATGCCGTGGTATCGGTAAATTTTAGGGATGGCATGGGCTATGGAAAAAATTTCAGGCGGGCGAAAAACCAGGGGCCGCGTGGTGCCAGCGAATATCAGGATGTGGTGGCGGCCGCAAAATATTTGCAGGCACTGCCCGAAGTGGATGCAACAAAAATTGGATTGTGGGGCGGCTCGTATGGCGGCTACTTAACAGCGATGGGCTTGGCACGCAACCCCGAAATTTTTAAGGCCGGTGTGGATGTACATGGCGTACACGATTGGTCGTTCGATGGGCAGGATGCAACCAATCTTTGGGGAATCAAAAAAAGCGAGGCCGACCTCGCCTACAAATCATCGCCCGTCTTTGATCTTTCAAAGTGGACCGCACCGGTGTTGTTTGTTCATGGTGACGATGACCGCAATGTCAACTTTCAGCAATCAATCGACTTGGTAGAAAAGCTGCGCGAAAAAAATGTTCCTGTAGAGTTGTTGGTACTTCCCGATGAGGTTCACGGTTTCCTTCGTTACGAAAGTTGGAAGCGTGTGCTTGAAAGCGCGAGTGAATTCTTTAACAGAAAGTTAAAAAATTGACCGGTCCGATTTCTGTTTCCTAAATTTGATACACAAAAAATTATTCATCCATCAAGCACTATGAAAGTTGAAACACACACCAATGCCGTAAAGAGAATACTCATCGTTTTTTGTTTTGCTCTATTTACCACAGCCCTATTGCAATGCGATCCTTCCGATAAAACTGCATTAAAAATCAGGAAGGGATCTCGCATTGTTTTGATCGGAAACAATCTTTGCTCGCGCATGATGAATTATGGGCATTTTGAAACAGAAATGCAACTGCGCTATCCCGACAGCCTGCTTTACATTCGCAACATGTGCGATGGGGGCGACACCCCCGGGTTTAGGCCACATGCCAGCAGGCAGTCGCCTTGGGCATTTCCTGGTGCCGAAAAATTCCAAACCGAGCTGGCTCAATATTCTAATAGCGAAGGTCATTTCGAAACACCCGATCAATGGATTGCCCGTCAGGAGGCCGATATAATCTTGGCCTTCTTCGGATACAACGAATCTTTTGAAGGTGCCGCTGGGCTGGAGAATTTCAAAGCGGAACTTGATACATTTATCCACCACAGCCTGCGCCAAAACTACAATGGAGATTCAACTACACAACTGGCCATCGTATCGCCCATAGCCTTTCAAAATCTTTCAGAACTTTACGATCTGCCAAACGGAGAAAAGGAAAATGCAAACTTGGCCTTATACACACAAGCTATGAAAGAAGTGGCTTCCAAAAACAACGTTCATTTTGTTGATGTCTTTGCGCCAACCAAAAAATTGTTTGATGGAGACGAACAATTGACCATTGATGGATCGCAGCTTAATGATGAAGGCTACTCGCGCTTTGCCCTGATGCTTGCCGACAAAATTTTTGGAAAGAAAGCAACCAACGAAACACACCGTGCGCTGGTGCGCGATGCCGTGCTTGAAAAAAATTGGATGTGGCACAATGATTTTAAAGTCCCCAATGGTGTGCATGTGTATGGCCGCAGGTACAATCCGTTTGGCCCAGAAAATTATCCTGCCGAAATAATCAAAATACGTGAAATGACTGCCATCCGTGACGAGGCAATATGGCTTGCTGTGAAGGGAGAGAAAATGGATCTCGCCTTGGCCGATGAAAAGACAACCAAACTTCCTCCGGTGGAAACGAATTATAATCCTGATAAAAATGGAAGCCTTGAATATTTATATGGAGAGGATGCCATCAATGAGTTGACCATGGCACCCGGTTATAAAATCGAACTCTTTGCTTCCGAAAAAGAGTTTGCCGACCTGGCCAAACCAACTCAAATCGCCTTCGATAACAAAGGACGCTTGTGGGTGGCCACTATGCCCAGTTACCCGCATTACAAACCGGGCGACTCGAAGCCAAACGATAAGCTGATCATTTTGGAAGACACCAATGCCGATGGCAAAGCCGACAAGCAAACGGTTTTTGCCGATGGCCTGCACCTTCCTGTGGGTTTTGAGATTGCTGCCGAGGGCGTTTACATTTCGCAGGGCACCAACCTGATGCTTTACTCGGATACAGATGGTGATGATAAAGCCGACAAGAAAGAAATTTTATTGAGCGGTTTTGATGACCACGATACTCACCACGCTCATCATGCCTACACAGCCGATCCGTCCGGGGCAATTTATATGGGCGAAGGAGTTTTCCTTCACACCAATGTAGAAACTTCGTATGGCCCTGTTCGCGCTACCAACGGTGGCTTCTATCGCTACAACCCTAAGAGGCATCACTTGGAACGTACGGCCCAACTTGCCATTCCCAATCCGTGGGGCATTGCCTTTGACGAATGGGGACAAAATTTCTTTGCCGAAACCTCGGGCCCAGATGTGCGCTGGATGATGCCCGGCTCAGTGAAACCGAGATATGGTGTGGCCACCCATAAATCAACCAACCTGATTGAAGAGAAACACCGGGTGCGGCCCACCTCTGGCCTTGAATTTGTTTCGAGCCGCCACTTTCCTGACGATGTGCAGGGCGACTTGCTGATAAACAATACAATTGGGTTTTTGGGAATGAAGCAGCACATGCTGGTGGACGACACTACCGGGTACATGAGCAAGCACCGACAGGACGTGGTGGTTTCCCGCGACAAGAATTTTCGTCCGGTGGATATGGAATTTGCCCCCGATGGCTCGCTCTATCTGGCCGATTGGCACAACATTTTGATAGGGCACATGCAGCACAATGCTCGCGACCCGTTGCGCGATCATTCCCACGGAAGGATTTATCGCATCACGTACCCAGCTCGGCCATTGGTTGAACCGGCCCGTGTTTCGGGAGCCAGCATAGATGAGCTTTTGGAGAATTTAAAACTTCCTGAATACCGCACCCGCTATCGCACCAGGCGTGAACTGCGCGGAAGGGAAGAAGCGGAAGTTTTGCCATTGCTTTCGAAATGGGTTACTGCTCTTGATAAGAACGATGCAAACTACGAACACCATATGCTGGAAGCCTTATGGGTAAGCTGGGGCCTCAATAAAGTTGATCAAACGTTGCTTCGTCAAGTATTGAGCGCCAAAGATTACCGGGCGCGGGCAGCCGCTGTTCGGGTGTTGCGCTACACCGGGCATCAGGTGAAAGATCAAACTGACTTGCTGATGCAGGCCGCCAAAGATGAACATGGGCGTGTAAGGCTCGAAGCAATAGTGGCTGCCTCTTGGTTGGAAAAAGAAAAAGGATTGCCCATCGTTTTGGAAGCAGGCAAGTTGCCGCTCGATGAGTGGATGGTACATGCACATGAAACTGCCATCGCACATCTCAATGGAATCAACGTGGAAGAAAAAAAGCAAGAAGATATCATAACGAAACTGACAGGCACTGGCCGCGAATTATATATTGCCGGCAAGGCGATTTATGCAAAAGAAGGATACTGCATGACCTGCCACCAGTCCGATGGCCGTGGACTCTCTGCCTCTGGCTTTCCGCCCCTTGCAGGCACCAAGTGGGTGTCAGGCAGCGATGAGCGTTTGATAAAATTGGTGCTGAAAGGATTGCACGGCCCCATTGAAGTAGTCGGTACCAAGTATGCCGGCCAAGTGCCCATGACACCTTTTGAAGGATTGTTGGATGATAATGAAGTTGCTTCCGTGCTCACCTACGTGCGAAATTCATTTCAAAATCAGGCTTCGGTGGTCACCCCAATTCAAGTGAAAGCAATCCGTGCAGCCATCGTAAATAAAAAAGGATTCTATTCACCGGAAGAACTGCTCAAGCAACATCCCATGGAGAAGTAAGAAAAGAATGCCGATGAATAGTTAATCCTACTTTGCCAAGTTCTAAATTTATGATAAGATAAAACCGGATAATCAAAGTCCTGAACGAAAGTCACCGCTCTGTTTCTCGCCTTAGGGCGATGACATTTTCATTAATTGGAAGTAATATGACAAAGTAGGATTAATTGAAAGCCTTGCCGGCCATTCATCAAGGCCTCTAACTGTTGAAGAGTTTTTTATGGATGCATAAATAAAATAAATATGTATGAAAAAGTTGGTACTATCCAAAAACCTGATCTTGATCTCAGCAATACTGGCCTGCACTATGCCAACTTGGGGACAAGGCAATGAAAAATCAAAGACCAATAAACCATTGGTTGTGTTTGTAACGGGCGATCATGAATATGGAAGCGAATCCACCATGCCTTTGCTGGCAGCCGAACTCAAAAAAAATTATGGCATGCGCACCATCGTGCTCAAATCGTCTCCCGATCACACCTCAGAAGAAAATATTCCCGGCCTGGAGGCTTTGAAGGATGCCGACCTGGCCATATTCTTTTTGGGGTGGAGGCGTTTGCCTGCCGACCAGGTAAAATACATGATGCCTATTTGAAGTCGGGAAAACCAGCAATGGGATTTCGCACCACCACCCATTCTTTCAATTATCCGAAAGACAACCCATTGGAAATATGGAATGCCTTTGGCGAACGCGCTTTTGGTTCGCCACCGGGCTGGGGCGGCAAGGCAATCCACACACACTAGGGCCACGAAAGCAGCACCGATGTATCGGTAATTCCCGCAGCATCAAAGCATCCGATATTAACCGGGGTTGACAAAAATTTCCAGGTGCCATCATGGCTTTACAAAGTACTTCCTGATTATCCCGCCACGGGTTCTACGTGGCTGCTCATGGGCAAATCAGTGAACCCCAACAGCGCACAGACCATCGAAAATCCAGTAGCATGGACTTGGCAAAGTGCCTCTGGGACAAAAACTTTTCTCACCACCTGAGGGCATCCGGAAGATTTTCAGCAGGAGGGATTGCCAACGCTTGGTGATCAATGCAGTTCACTGGACACTCGGAAAGAAAGTGCCAAAAAAGTGGGCCGGTAAAATAGCGATGAATGTAAAATACAGAATGCCTTGATTTTTATTGGCAGTTCATGTACTCCTGATTCACAACAAAATTATCATCTCACAAGATCGCTTCGAAATTTAGTGATCACCCTCAACCCAAAAATCGACAAACTAAAATTGCCTTCGGCCAAATTTTTTTTTGTTGGAAGTTGAAATAACAATGAGTTGCAGATAATGAAATGGTTGAACAGAGCATACATACGTTAGGTCTCAAATAATCTATTGGCTCAAAAAAAATTCTGAAGGCAATACTCAAATGTGCCTCATAACATCTTGTCACACCTTACAACACAAATCCAACTTTAAGTTGTTGTTGAGGATTATTTTCGTACACACGTTTGCAAGAGATCATTGTAAGCGATTACCAAGTTTGTAAACATCGAAACCAAACCAAACATTTATGAAGAAGATTTTATTATTGTGCTTCTCGTTCATTTTTGTGCTCAGTGCATGGGCACAAGACAGAGTAGTTTCCGGCAGAGTAACATCTCAAGAGGATGCCTCAGCTTTGCCCGGTGTAAATGTTGTACTGAAAGGTACCTCCAATGGAACGGTTACAGATCCAGACGGTAACTTCAAATTAAACGTGCCTACAGAAGGCGGCAGTTTATTGTTCTCTTTTATTGGTCTTCAAACCCAAGAGATCCCAATTGG
>JANOQB010000503.1:0-3206 GCA_031422215.1 Cytophagales bacterium
TTTTGGCATTCGTGGAAAACTTTCCATCCCAATACCATTGAATTTCATCCAGAGTAATTGAACAGAAGCCATTCACCCTATTTGCAATTGGCATCGAGTGTGAGGAAGTTCTCCACCATTCTTAGTTTCACCACTTTAGGCGTATTTTACCCATTCACCACAACTATTTTTTCCAACGTGTAGCCGTCCGCCAAATTGCCTGTAACGGTGGCAAGTTCGCTGCTCAAACTGTTTGCAAATATATTGTCGCTTGCATTCGAGGTGTCCGCCTGCCCATTGGCTGAATATAACGTGGAGGCATAAACCACGCTTGAAATATTTTCGGGAAAAGCTATTTGAGTGACCAATAAGGACGAGCCGCTGCTGCTCAACACTTCTACATGGATGTGAGGTGCCCTGCCATTATACCAGCCAGGATAAACAGAAAGAAATGAAACTTTGCCATTGGCATCTGTTGTTTGCCTGCCCCTTAAAAAATGTAATGTGGCACTGCTTCCATACTCGGAGTAGTCGCCATCCTTGTCGCAATGCCACACATCCACCAGCACCCCGGCAAGGGGAGAGCAACTGTTGTTTTTATTTTGAACGGTAATGTTCATGAACAAGGCTACACCCGCTCTGTCCGATTTAATATTGGCCTGAACCAATTGGCTCGGAGTCTTGATAGGGAACGGGCCTTTTGTTTCGGATGGGGTAGTGCTGCAGCCGTAGAATCGTTGGGGTCAGCACCGTTATTGCCACAGGCCGTTAAAACGGTGGCATCGCCAGCATAGTTCCCAATCCCAACACTCCACGTTTTAAAAAATTTTTCCTTTTCATGATCTATGGCATTTTGTTGAGTTTATATAACTAACGTTTTGTTTGAAGGTACATTATGCGTTCACTAATTTTTCAATATCAAACTTTTTCATTTTCATAAATGCTTGAATTACCCGGGGTGCTTTTTCAGGGTCGCTCATAAGTTTGCCAAGAACGGCAGGAACTATTTGCCACGAAACCCCAAACTTATCTTTGAGCCATCCGCATTGGCTTTCCTGGCCGCCATCTGCGGTAAGTTTGTTCCAATAGAAATCTATTTCCTCCTGGGTTGCACAGTCCACAACAAACGAGACAGCCTCGTTGAATGCAAACGCGTGGTTGCCAAATCCATCCATAGCCATAAATACAGTTCCGTTCAATACAAATTGTGAATGCATCACTTTGCCAATCTGCTGAGCATCCCCTGCTTCATATAATAAAATGCCATTGATTTCAGATTTTGGAAATACGTCCGCATAAAATTTTACGGCTTTTTCCGCATGGCCATACTTGGCGCCCACAAACAATAATGTTGGCGTGATCTTTTGATTTACATCGCTGTACTTGCCTTTCATAAGTTGCCAGGCAACACCAAAGCGATCGGTAAGGAAACCATACTTCTCGCTCCAATCGTATTTATCCAATGGCATCATAACGTATCCACCCGCTACCAATTGCTTCCATAGTTCATTGATCTCATCGTCCGATTCGCAAATCACCAAAAATGAAATTGATTGGTTGAATTTGAAATGAGGGCCACCGTTTAAACCCATGAATTTTTTTCCGCTCAGTTCAAAGTTTACCACCATGGGGGTGTCGGTGGTAATTCGCGAATTGTTGAACAGTGAGCAATAGAAATCCGCTGCCGCTTTGGCTTGTCCATCAAACCATAAGCAAGGATAAATTTGATTTGTCATGGTTCTATATTTTAAACATTAGGATTTGCTTCAGCATAATTCTTTAAGTTATCTAAAATCGCTTGCCACCCGCCCCGCTGCAAGGCAATTGAATTTTCTGTTTCGGCCTCAAAGGTTTCCTTCACGTTTGTGGTATTGCCTGCCGAAGTGAAAATTGTTTCAACTTTCCTTCTGTCATCCAGTGTGCAGGCAATCAATTGGTTTGTTTTCACTTGCGTATAAACGCCACCAAAGTCAAAACCGAAACTTCCGTCTTTGGCTTCCAAACGGAAAAGAAATTTTCCGCCAACCGTCAAATTGTTTTCTGCCTTTGGTGTGTGCCAGTCATCCGATGCAGTGTACCATTTGGTGATATGTTGGGGTGCTGTAAAAATGGTCCATACTTTCTCTACGGGGGCTTCCACCATTGCTTCTACCGTTATCATAATGGGTTGTTCGGCCAATTCTTTTACCAAGGCCATTGCTTTTGGAAATGTGGTTTGAAAATATTCCTGAAACTGCTCCGTTGAATCGAGATTTGTTTTAAGGGTAGTAAATCCGTTTTCTTCAGTTAAGGAATAAGTCTCGCGTGCTCCTCGCCACGATTTTGTTTCATCACTTTCAGGTTGTTCTTCAAATTTCTTCACTTCTCCCAAATGCCTGAAAGCCATAAATTCCTTTGGTTTATTTTCGGATATGATTCCAAACATACCGTCACCATTCGGTGAAAGGAAATGGATTTTGCTCCCTTCATTCCAATCGGAAACAGCATAAGATCCCTCTTGAAAGGCACCGGTCCATTGGCGGTAGGTAGCATCGTCCCATAGCACCTGCCACACTTTTGCTGCCGGTGCCTTGATGTTAGTGGTAAAGTTTAACGTTGTCATGGGTTGTTTTTTTTGAGTTGCACTAATTTACATATTTTAGGAACCGCCAAATTTTTTTTAATTAATCATCCGTGCGCCAAAGGCAACAAGGTTTAGGTTTTTTATATACTAATACAACCTCTGCCCCGAATTAAATCCAAAATAGTTGAGCACTGCTTTTGGGATTTTGATATACCACGGAAGATTGTTCCGATAGTACTGTGTGTATGAATATTCTTTTGATCCGAAGCTCAGTTTAAATTCAGCTACACCAGCCGGTCCTTTGCCGCCAAGATCAAAGTATTGATAGACCGACTGTGCATATTCCTGAACGATGTAATCGATCAGCCACGCAATGCCGTTCAATTTTCTTCCCTCATGTGTGCTGGCCGATTCCAGATAATAAAGTTCCCTTGCCCCCTTGCCAAGCAAGAGGCCGCTGATTGTTTCACCGGATTGGATTGTTGAAAAATAAATTTCAAGCTCATTGTTTTGCAATAGCCTGCGCCAAAGTTCTGTCATCACGTGCTGTTGCCCATCATGGATGTTTTCAATTTTGGGCAGCGTTAATTCTTTGTGCATTTTCAGGAACAGCTCAAGGTCTTGCGACTTAACAACGGATAGTTCTGATTTGGCTTGTTTTAAT
>JANOQB010000504.1:0-1842 GCA_031422215.1 Cytophagales bacterium
CTATAGTAGCTGTTTTCCTGGTTTACCGGGTGAGCGAACTGATCAGGAAAAAGTGAATGTAAAATTAGTGTTTAATAAAGCTTAGTTTTTCGTTTGTGCCTGGTTGGTTCTTTTCAATTTGTCTTTGAACACTTTTTCGAATTTCTCCATCTTTGGCCTGATCACAAAATAGCAATAGGGTTGTGAGCCATTATTCACATAATAGTTCTGGTGGTAATCTTCGGCAGGATAAAATATCGATAAGGGTGTTATCTCAGTTACGATTGGATTTTTGAAAGTCCCTGATTTATCCAACTGGATTTTGTATTGCTCGGCTACTTTTTTCTGGTCATCGTTGTGATAGAAAACTACCGAGCGATATTGTGTCCCCTCGTCAGCGCCTTGCTTGTTCAACGTGGTGGGGTCGTGCGTATTCCAAAAAACTTCCATTATATCTTCGTATGATATTTCTTTTGGGTTGAACTTGACCTGAACAACTTCGGCATGACCGGTCATTCCTGTGCATATTTCGCGATAGGTTGGGTTTTTGACTTTTCCGCCCGAGTAGCCCGACTCGACCGATTCAACTCCTTTTAGTTTCAGAAAAAAAGCCTCGGTGCACCAAAAACAACCGGAGCCCAACGTGGCTACTTGCATTTCGTCATTCATAATTTTTTTATTTGTGGTTTGCGCCACAAGCGTATAAGAGTTAAAACAAAGAAGAATAATCAAATGGATATTTTTCATACTCCAATAACCGATTAATGAGGCAAATGGTTTAGTAATATACGTGGATTGTCTTGTGGCTTACAATAAGGGTTGACCTGACAACGATAAAATTGTAGTGATAATAGGATTGACAAACTACTAATCCCGGCATTCTGACTTCCGACTTCCGACTTCTATTCTTCAAACTCAAACTCAGATACAATTTCAAACTCAAATACAAAACTTCCTAAACACAGACTGCCTACTGGTGACTGACTCCTGCCTACTCTTTTAGTTAGTATTGGCCGTAAAACGAATTAAGTGCGTTTGCCAACTTATTGTCTATTTCCTTCTTGGTTTGATTTCTGAGAAAGTCGCGCGCCATAAATGGTTCTTTTGAACTGCACATTCTCTTGTTTGAATCAGACAGTGCCCGTGTATCTCCTGTGCAAGTGGCCCATCGGTCGGCCCATCGTTCATCGCTAACAATATCGGAATTTCTTAGTTCGGCATTGCTGACAGCATCTTTTATGTACAACGTAATGGATCCGCGCGCGGTGATTGTCTTTTCATAAATGGTCATGGAAGCGGAGACTTTTTCATACACTGGCACTTTTACATTGTTCACAGTTTTCTCGCTCACCTTTACACTGTCCTTAAAGTTTTCTGCCCGCTTGGTGGTAGTTGGCCTTCCTTCAGAATATCCATTTACAACCAATTTTACAAAATGATCCACTTTGGTCAGGTTTATATCCTGTGCCTGGCGCGGTGTATAGAATTTCACAAACTGACTGGGGTTCACTCCGAAAACCACCGGTTCAAAATTCCAATCATAGTAATTATCAAGTGAGGGCTCCACAATTATTTTAATGGTTGCGTTGAATTTTGATTGCTCCATCATCTCAATGGACTCGCGGTAGCCCGGATGAAAATTGTTTGCTTCGGTAAAAAGAAAATACGCACGTTTGGCATCTTGCCGTGTATTGATGAGCATGGCCTGGATGCCCGCTTCGTACGTTTCCTCAGCTGCTTTGTCTTTAACTTCGGTAAGCTCTTTGTATTTATTTACTGGATTGGAAATTATTTTGAGCGCTCCGGGCGAGGTGCGGATCTGTTCGTACAAATTATTTATGCGTTCATAATTTTGAACTGCAT
>JANOQB010000505.1:0-8475 GCA_031422215.1 Cytophagales bacterium
ATCCGCGATTTGTTGAAGAAGTAAAAACTAAAAACCAAGACGAGGAAAAAAGAAGGAGAGCTAATCACTCTCCTTTTTTATTAGGTTCTGGTATCGCCTTTCTTGTGTCCACCACATGATAAGGCCAAAGGCAAGCATCCCAAAAAAAGTCCAAATGGTAAAGCCCACCACAAGGCGGTACATCGAAAATTCATAATGCGCTATGTTTGTTACGTATCTGAAAAATTCAGATCCAAAAAATACAGGCCAGGCAAAATAGAGCACGCCATGGCGGAAAGAATATGCCCAGCGTCCGGCTGTTCGCTTCTTGCGCCAATAGTCAATAAAATTTTTGTCGCGTTCTTGTATCATTTGCGGAAACGTTCGGCCACCATTATTTCTTTGCTGCCTGCTTTATATTGATAAAAGCCACTGCCGGTTTTCACGCCATGGTGGCCAGCCTGCACCATGTTTACCAGCAAGGTGCATGGTGCATATTTAGGATTTCCAAACCCATGATACAGCACGTTAAGAATAGAAAGACATACATCCAGGCCAATGAAGTCGGCCAACTGAAGCGGGCCCATGGGGTGGGCCATGCCCAACTTCATCACGGTATCAATTTCTTCCACGCCTGCCACACCTTCATGCAAAGAATAAACAGCTTCATTGATCATCGGCATCAAAATACGGTTGGCAACAAAACCCGGATAGTCGTTTACTTCCACGGGCACTTTTTCCAACAGGCGCGAAAGGTCCATGATCTGCGAAGTAACTGCATCGCTGGTGCGGTAGCCGCGTATCACTTCCACCAATTTCATTACGGGCACGGGGTTCATAAAGTGCATGCCTATAACCTGGTCGGGGCTTTTGGTTACAGAAGCAATTTTGGTTATCGAGATCGAAGACGTATTTGTTGCAAGGATTGTGTTGGGCTTGGTGCATTCATCCAACTCTTTGAAAATTTTTAGTTTCAGTTCAAGGTTTTCCGTGGCCGCTTCAATCACCAATTCTGCCTCGTGCACACCTTCTTTCATAAAGGTGGTGGTAGTTAGGTTGGCAAGTGCTTTCTTCTTTGTGTCATCAGTAATAACGCCTTTCTCCACTTGCCGGCCCAGGTTTTTTTCAATAGTGGCCAGCGATTTTTTGAGTGCCTCATCAGAGATATCGATCAGGCTAACCGAATATCCATACTGTGCAAAGAGGTGGGCTATGCCGTTTCCCATAGTGCCAGAACCAATTACTGCTATATTTTTCATCAAAGTGTGTATATTAACTTCTTGTAAAGATAATGGCAGAAATGAAAAATCAACGCATCAAGAGCTTGTCCACACGGTACCTGGCATTTTACAAGATCAGTGTGTTGGTTTTGTTGATTGGGTTGGCGGCATTTTTTGCTTTTCATTCGATCAGTGCGTTTAGCAGCTTGCCGATAGCTTCATTCTATTTTCTGTTCCTGATCTATGGATGGATCCGGATCAACCGAAATGTTCACCGGGTAGAGTTTGATGATGAGTTTCTTTATGTGATCCTGAAAGGTCAGGACATGGTTATACCATTAGAGAATATCAAAGAGGTGGATATAAAATCTTTGGGCGGTGTGTATGAGGTGGAACTTTTTACTGCCGAGCAACTGGGAAAGAAGTTTTATTTCAAGCCATCCCTTCTTTATCCCTTCAATTTCAAAAAGAAAGATGCTTTGGTAAATGTGTTGAGAAGCAACATCAATCGCGCCTTAAAAAAAAGGTATCCCATACAAACTAATGCGCTGCACAGCTAAGTGAAATTGTCAAAATAACCCATACACTTCTGGCTTGAAAAAAAATATTTAGCGGCCTGGCGAGGCACCATTGGGCTATCCGTTCCAAGTGCATCGTACATAAATTGATATATGGTCGTCCCTCTGGGACTTACTTCACAATGTAAATACCATCCCTCTACCATAAGATCATCCCTTACGGGATTTTTGGCATAGCTTGAATCTTAGTCAGCTATTAGTCCGCCATTGGCGGACGTCCTTATGGTAGCAGGATGTGGTTGAGTGAAGATAAGTCCCAGAGGGACGACCATATGGGGAAGTTATTTTGAAAGTTTTACTAAGGTTGACCACTCCATCAATTCTATTGAACCCATTATTTCAAGTATCGTCTCCCGTTTCGGTGACGATACTGTGAAAAAGACTGCCTTTCCTCCATCGTCCCCGAAGCGGGAGACAATGGGGAAAACTTACAGTTAACGTTGATCACTCCATCAATTCAATTGAAACCTCTTTGGCCATGCCCATCGCATTGAAGCGGACGATCAATTGCTGAGTGTCTTTTATTGTGCTGTCGCATTTTTTTCCTGGCTCTATATCGTAATAGTAAAATTTCTGGTTGCGTTTGTAAAGTTCATTGCGGTCGGGCCGGCCCAGCAGTCCAATTATATCCTTTTCACTTAACCCCTTCAATTCATCTTTTTGTATTTTCAATTCCTCCACAAAGGAATATCTCACCTCATTGCATCCTGCTTTATCTTCTTTCCATTGGGCAAGGTCAATAGGGCTGAGGTCGGGGAGGGGTTTTCCACAGGCGACAATGAGCAAAGCGAGAGCAAACAAAGAAGGATTTTTCATGTTTTGAAATTTGAATTACCAATATCTACGTTTGAATTTCCCCTACGATTCTTTGCGAACTTTTCGATTGATCAGAGATCAAATCTAAAATATCACTTAGTTTTGCGCACAAATTTAACCACATGGTCATAAAGATATTCAAAGGAGTATGGTTCTTTTCCCTATTGTTTCTGGGGGTAGTGTTTTTTTATGTGTATGCTGGCATGCCCGAGCAGGTATTGTTCTCAGAATCAGATAGTGGGCTCTCCATTTCCAGAAACAGTTTCTTTTATTTCTCCCTTGCTCTTGTTGCAATAGTCAATGTGTTGGTTTTTGCAGTAAGCCGATTGTTTGCCAAAGGTACTGGGTTTATATCTTGGTTCTATGGACTGGTTGTCACGTTCAATTTTTTCTTTTTAACCTCGCTCGGCTTTTTGCATGTGTTCAACGGGGGCGATCGGTATGATTATAGTCAGATGGGGCCGGCCGTTTATGGCAGCCTGATTTTGGTTTGCGTTTGGATAGTCAGTTGGCCTGTTTATTTTATTTCACAAAAATTTCTATCCAAATAAGGAGTTAGGTTGAACATCTTTTGATTCCTGAAAATCAACTACTTACCATCGATTACTTTATAATTTTTTGTAAGATGGCAATTCTTTGTGATGCGTGAAGTGATCATAAAATTCGTTTCCTTCGAAAAGATTTGAGTCTGGTTATTTTTAAAACACTTTCAGATCAGTGTTTAACAACCTCGAATTGAAATTTTCACAACGGAAGCTCAGGTTGATTTTTTAAACTTTGCACGATTTTTTAAAAGAGGGTTTAACATGGCTAAGGAAACAATTGAATACAACGAATCGAGCATTCGGTCGCTCGATTGGCGGGAGCACATCCGGCTACGACCGGGCATGTACATTGGCAAGTTGGGCGATGGCTCGGCCAAAGACGATGGCATTTATGTGCTGGTGAAAGAGGTGATCGACAATTGCATTGACGAGCACATGATGGGCTATGGAAAAAACATTGATGTGAAGATCACCGATCAGCATGTGTTGGTGCGTGACTATGGGCGGGGCATTCCGCTCGGCAAAGTGGTGGACGTAGTTTCAAAAATCAACACGGGTGCCAAGTACGACTCCGGAGCATTTCAAAAATCGGTTGGGTTGAATGGTGTGGGCACCAAAGCGGTGAATGCGCTTTCAAATTATTTCAAGGTGCAGGCTTTTCGCGATGGCAAAACCAAATTGGCGGAATTCAAAAAAGGCATCCTCACCTTAGACGCCAAAGAAAGCAAGAGCGATGAAAGAAACGGAACATTGGTAGAGTTTGAACCGGACAACACCATGTTCAAGCATTATCACTTTATCCCCGAATATTTAGATGACTTGATGTGGAACTACGCCTTTCTCAATGCAGGGCTCACCATGAATTATAATGGAAGGAAATTCTATTCGAAGGATGGCCTGCTGGATTTGTTAAAACAAAAAGCCGATCCGGAAACAATCCGGTACCCGATCATCCATTTTAAAGGTGAGGACATTGAAGTGGCCATTACTCATGGCGATCAGTATGGCGAGGAATATTATTCATTTGTAAATGGGCAGAACACCACCCAGGGCGGCACTCACTTGGCCGCTTTTCGCGAAGGGATGATCCGGGGTGTGAGGGACTTTTACAAAAAAGATTTTGATGCTTCCGACATCCGCGCAAGCATAGTGGCTGCCGTGGCCGTGCGTGTGCAAGAGCCTGTGTTTGAATCTCAAACCAAAACAAAGTTGGGATCGATGAACATGGCTCCCGATGGTGCCACGGTCAAAAATTTTGTGGGCGACTTTGTGGCCAAAGAACTTGAAATCTACCTGCACAAAAACCCGGGCGTTGCCGATGCCATGCTCAAGCGCATTATGCAATCGGAGCGCGAGCGCAAAGAAATTGCGGGAATAAAAAAACTTGCCAACGAGCGCGCCAAGAAGGCAAACCTTCATAATAAAAAATTGCGCGACTGCCGTTTTCATTTTAATGATGAGAAAGGGGAGAAGGGTGCTGAGTCGGTCGTCTTCATTACCGAAGGGGACTCTGCCAGCGGTTCCATCACCAAGTCGAGGGATGTGGAAACACAAGCCGTGTTCAGCTTACGGGGCAAACCTCTCAACTGCTTTGCGCTTACCAAGAAAGTAGTGTATGAAAACGAGGAGTTTAATCTCCTTCAACATGCACTCAACATTGAAGATGGCCTTGATGGCCTGCGCTATAACAAAGTGATTGTGGCCACCGATGCCGATGTGGATGGCATGCACATCCGGTTGCTGTTGATGACTTTCTTTCTTCAGTTCTTTCCCGACTTGGTGAAGGCAGGCCATGTTTATATTTTGGAAACGCCCTTGTTCCGGGTGCGCAACAAAAAGGAAACGATCTATTGTTACAGTGAAGAAGAAAAACAAGCTGCCGTAAATAAGCTCGGAAGCAAACCGGAGATAACACGGTTCAAAGGGTTGGGCGAAATATCGCCAGACGAGTTTGGTACCTTCATTGGAGAAAACATAAGGTTACAACCTGTATTGCTAACGAAGGAAAGCCACCTGGCAAAGTTGCTGGAGTTTTACATGGGCAAAAACACACCCGATCGCCAGGATTTTATAATTGAGAATTTGAGGATTGAATTGGACAAAGTGGAGGCGAAGGAGCAGGATTCGGTTGAAGTTGATGTAGCGTGATGTGATTTGATAAAGAGACTATTTGATTGACCTGCAAAACATAGTAAAGCAACTGGATTTAAGCGCAACAAAGAGAAGTAATGGCTAAAAAACAAATACCCAGCGAAACAACAGATATAGACGGCAATGTACACTCCATTGCCATTGATGGCATGTACGAAAATTGGTTTTTGGATTATGCCTCGTATGTAATTCTGGAACGCGCTGTTCCGCGTATTGAAGACGGATTGAAGCCCGTGCAAAGGAGGATTTCGCACGCCATCAAAGAAATGGACGATGGCCGGTTCAATAAAGTGGCCAATGTGATCGGCAGCACTATGCAATATCATCCACACGGAGATGCTGCTATTGGTGAAGCTATCGTCAACCTTGGACAAAAAGATTTGTTGTTCGACACACAGGGCAATTGGGGCGATGTGCGCACAGGCGACAGTGCTGCGGCCCCGCGTTATATTGAAGCCCGGCTTTCTAAGTTTGCTTTGGATGTAGTTTACAATCCTCAAACCACAGAATGGCAACTGTCGTATGACGGGCGGAAAAAAGAACCCGTTACGTTGCCAGTAAAATTTCCGTTGCTGTTGGCACAAGGTGTGGAGGGCATTGCTGTGGGCCTCTCCACAAAAATCCTTCCACACAATTTCTGCGAGTTGATAAAAGCATCCATTGATATTTTGAAAGGGAAGAACCCAAAAATTTATCCCGACTTTCTTACTGGTGGCATTGCCGATTTTACGGAATACGACCAGGGTTTCCGTGGGGGAAAAATAAAGGTGAGGGCCAAAATTGACATCGTTGATAAAAAAACATTGGCGATACACGAAATCCCATTTGGCACTACCACCAGCTCGCTGATGGATTCCATTGTGAAGGCCAGCGAGAAAGGAAAAATCAAAGTAAAACAGGTAGTGGACAACACCGCAAAAGATGTGGAGATAGCGGTACACCTGCAGGCTGGGCTGTCGCCCGAAATAGCCATTGACGCCTTGTATGCCTTTACGGATTGCGAAGTTTCCATTTCTCCCAATGCCTGCGTGATTGTGGCCGACAAGCCTCAGTTCATGAAAGTGAATGACATTTTAAAGTATAACACCGATAATACGGCAAAGCTCCTCAAGCAAGAACTCGAAATAAGAAAAGATGAGTTGATGGAGAAAATTTTATTCTCCACGTTGGAAAAGATTTTTATTGAGAAACGGATTTATCGCGCCATTGAGGAGTGCGAAACGTTTGAAGAAGTAATCACCACCACCGACAAAGGGCTAAAACCCTATAAGAAACAATTCTTCCGCGAGATCACCCGCGATGATATTCTCCGCCTGTTGGAAATACGCATCAAACGCATTTCTAAATATGATTCCTTCAAGGCCGATGAATTGATGAATGATTTGGAAAAGGAATTGAAAGAGACGCTCCATCATTTAAAGGACCTTACCGAATACGCCATTGCCTATTATCAAAACCTGTTGGACAAATACGGAAAGGGCCGTGAGCGCAAAACGGAAATAAAAAGTTTTCAGTCGGTGGCAGCAACCGAAGTAATTGCCAACAATCAAAAACTGTACGTAAACCGTGCCGATGGTTTTATTGGCTGGGGATTAAAGAAGGATGAATTTATAGCAGACTGTTCCGAGTTGGATGATGTGATTGCCATCCGCAGGGACGGCAAAGTGAAAGTGAGCCGCATTAGCGAGAAGGTGTTTATGGGCAAAGATATTTTGCACGTGGGCGTGTGGAGGAAGGGCGATGAACGCATGGTGTACAATCTGATTTATAGCGATGGTAAAAGCGGTAGAACTTTTGCCAAGCGCTTTGCCATGCCGGCCATCATACGCGATAAGGAATACAATCTCGATCAGGGCAACCCCAACAGCAAGGTTCATTACTTGAGTGCCAACTCCAATGGTGAGGCCGAAATAGTGGAAGTAAAATTGAGCCAGTCCAGTACAGCTCATAAAAAGATTTTTGATTTTGATTTTTCAGAGTTGGAAATAAAAGGCCGTGGTACAAAGGGAATCACCGTCACCAAATACCCGGTAAAGAAAATTGATTTCAAAGAGGCGAAGGGCTCCACACTCAGTGGTTTGGATTTATGGTTTGACGAAGCATCGGGCCGGCTGAACAAGGATAAACGCGGCAAGCATGTGGGCAAGTTTGATGGTAATGATCAGATATTGGCCATCACCAAAAGTGGAACGTATCGCATCACCAACTATGAACTTACCAACCGGTATGAGCCAGAGAAAACTATGTTGGTGGAGAAGTTCAATCCTAAAAAGGCAATCTCGGCCGTGTATGTGGATGGTGAAAGTAAGCAATATTTTGTGAAACGCTTTCTGATTGAAACCACTACGCTCGACAAGGAGTTTGGGTTTATTTCGGAAGGTATCGGTTCGCGGCTTGAGTTTGTCACTACATCCGATACACCTGAGATTGAGGTGGAGTTGGTGAAAGGAAAGGGTAAGGACAAAGAAACAGAAGTGGTCAATCTGGAAGAGGTAATTGATGTGAAGGGTTGGAAGTCGATGGGCAATCGGCTGTCGCAATATAAAGTGACCAAAGTAAAACCTGTTGAAGAGCCAGAGGACAACAGCGCGGAAGAAGGAGAAGATGAAAATGCAGAGGCTACCGAACTTGAAAAAGATCAGTCGTCAAAAAAAAAAGAACCCTCCTCCTCCAAGGAAAAAGAGAGCGAGCCGGAGCCGATAATCGAGGAGGACGGGCAAGCGGCACTGTTCAGAAGCAATCCGGCAAAAGCGGGGAACCCAAAACCAGCAGCGAAGGGAAAGCAAAGTCCATCACAAAAAAAATCAAAGAGCGAGCAAGCAGACCTATCCGGGGAAAAACCAAAACAAAAGGCAAGTAAGGAGACCAAAACATTTAAGCCGGGCGATTCGATTGAGTTTGATTTGTGATTATATTATGCGATAGTCTATTTAGTTTCAAGTGAAATCGAAACTGTTATTTTAATCTTGATCAATGAATTTTATAAAGAGATTTGCAAAAAATAATTCTCATGGCCTGTTGGTTAAACCGTTTGCTGGATTAGGACGATCGATTAATCGGTTCTATGAAAACAGGAACCATCATCCGGAAACAAATGGAGAGGTTAACCTATTAAAAAAAATTGCTAAGACATATCCCAAAATAATTTTTGACGCAGGGGCCAATGTGGGCGACTATGTTCAGTTG
>JANOQB010000506.1:0-2785 GCA_031422215.1 Cytophagales bacterium
CAAACACTTCCTTTCCGGCACAGGCTCGGAATGGCCTATTTAAAATTGGGAAGGAAAAAAGAAGCTGATGCGCTTTTTCACGAAGACTTGAAAATCAGGGAAGAATTATTGTCTGGAAAGAGGAGCATGGGTACTTGGTCAAACAAAGGGAGTGTGTTTTATGATATGGCAGTTGATTACGCTTATCTGGGGAATAGCGTCAAAGCGGTGCAATGCCTCGACAGTACACTCCACTATGAATTCAATTACTCCTGGGGCTTCCATAACGATCCCATCTTTTCCGGCATCCGTCAACGAGATGATTTCAAAAGCGTGATCAAGAAGGTTGACGATCAAGAAGCTTTTATGAGAAAGGCTTTCAGCAACGCCATCAACCGGAGAGAAGCAGGCAAGGAGTTGAAGGATATTCTGAAGTAGGTGTTGTTCATGCGCTGAAAATAATTTCCTTACTGTAAAAAAAACAACTGCTCTTTGTGAAGCACCCTATTTCATAAGCCCCAACTTATGTTGAAAAACTCCGGCAATGCTCGTTGCCCTGTTCTTCGCTTCATCGGCATTGAAGCCTTCAAAGTTTTCATCCACAGTTTGTGTAAACAATTGGAGCCAGCGTGTAAAGTGCGAGGCATCAATAGCCAAATGAACATGCTTCTGAAATGGATTGCCCTGATAGCTTTGATCGCCCAACAACATGGACGACCAAAAATTATACATCACTGGAAGGTGTGCCTTCCATTCCACATGACTGAAAACAGGACGCAGTAAATCGTCTGCATTTACCTTAGCATAAAATTTATCCACTAATTGGATAACATCACTCCGCTCCTTTATGTCTTTCATGCTGCCTAGTTAGTTGTGTAACAAAACAAAAAGGCCAGATCGTGCGATCCGGCCTATCTGTACAATACTTAAGTAAATGATTAGCTTGGCTTGTTTTTCAATTCCTGCACTTCTGCACGGATTGACTGCGCTGCATTTTTAAGGTCTTGCATACCCTTTCTGATGCGGGTTCCAGCAGCACTATTTCCTTTGTTGTAGAACTTGTCGGCATCCCCTTCAAGGGACGCAATAAGGGTCTTTAGTTCTTCAAATTTTTTCATTTTATGGTATGTTTAAATTTTAAATTTTTGATTTCAATATGCCAATTTAAGTAAAAACCTTTAAAACCAAGTCAAAAACCCATTTTTTTAGAATTTCGTAACGGTCACCAATTCTTCTTTCTTATAAAAACCGCTATCGAGGTTCGTTTTTAGTGCAGAAAAGGCATTTAGCGTATTCTCTACATCCGTAAGCGTATGGGCCGCAGTGGGGATAATCCTGAACATGATCACGTCTTTTGGCACTACCGGGTAGATTACTGTGCTACAGAAAATGTTGTAGGTCTCCCTCAATTCCATAGCCATGTTGGCTGCCTCTCCTACTCCTCCTTTGAACAACACCGGGGTGGGCGGGGTTTGTGTTTCGTTAATGGCAAAGCCGCGGTCGCGTAGGCCGGTCTTGATCGCCATCATTATTTTTTTTAAGTCAGCCCGAAACTCCGGATGCCGCTTCACCAATTCGAGCCGCTTAAGGGCACCCAACACCAAAGGCATAGGAAGCGACTTGGCATAAATTTGCGAGCGCACGGAATATCGCAAATACTTCACAACAAGTTCATCGCCAGCCACAAACGCACCAATACTGGCCATCGACTTTGCAAACGTTGAGAAATATAAATCAACCTCGTGCTGCACACCTTGCTCCTCGCCTACTCCTGCTCCCGTGGCGCCCATGGTGCCAAACCCGTGGGCATCGTCCACAAACAACCGGAAATTATATTTTTTCTTAAGCTCAACAATTCCTTTCAAATCGCCCATGTTGCCCGACATGCCAAACACGCCTTCAGTGATCACCAAAATACCTCCACCGGTTTCGTTGGCAAGTTTGGTGGCGCGTTGAAGTTGCTTCTCCAAATTTTCCATGTTGTTGTGCGGATATACAAAGCGCTTGCCCATGTGCAACCGCACTCCGTCTATGATGCATGCATGCGATTCAGAATCATACACGATCACATCTTTACGGTCCACCAGCGCATCAATGATCGACACTACTCCTTGGTAGCCGTAGTTTAACAACATAGCATCTTCCTTCATAACAAAAGCAGCCAGTTGCTTTTCCAATTCTACATGGTGCACCGAATTTCCCGACATCATGCGTGCACCCATCGGTGCTGCCAAACCATATTTGGCCGTTGCCTCGGTGTCGGCCTGTCTCACTTCAGGGTGGTTGGCCAGCCCCAGATAATTGTTCAAACTCCAGTTCAACATTTTTTTTCCGTTGAACATCATGTGTGGGCCAATGTCGCCTTCCAACTTGGGGAAGAAGAAATATTCGTGGGGCAAGTGCGAATACTTGGCCAGTGGGCCAGCCTCCATCTTTAACTTTTCAAATAGATCGACCATTATCGTGGGGTTTTTCGTGTTAAAATTTGGGGGCGAAAATAAGCAAAAAAGGTTGAAACCTAATTGGGTGAAATGCTCAGTACAAAGGTTGATCGTTTCCAATCAGATAAAGTGCCATGGAAATCGCTTTTAAGAATATCAGTGAATTTCGTTTCCATAAAGTCACATAAGTCCGAAGGACTTGAATTTGAATAGCCCCCAATGAAACCCGATAGCTATCGGGTGTGGGGAAATAAAATTAGGGCAAAGCAACCCTGAAAGGGTTGAATGGATAATCTGATGAATCCATTCAACCCTTTCAGGGTTGTTGGGTCATTATTATAAATTCCCTTACCTCCGGTTTCACC
>JANOQB010000507.1:0-3877 GCA_031422215.1 Cytophagales bacterium
CTTAATTATTGCTTTTTATAGAAACTTCTCACCTGTGGCAACACCGCAACAAAAATGAGAGGAATGGCATAAAGCATATAAAAAGTTTGCAGCCAACCTACGCCTTGTATGTATATGGTTTCAACTTGTATCCAAATAATCAGCGCAAAAGCGATATAAATACTGAATGACCACGTCCAGTGCATATCCTGGAAGAAATTAATTCGCTCAGCAAATCGAGAGGTTGGTTTTTTTAGCAAAGCAACTACCAACAAACTGGGCAATAGCCCTAAAACAATGAACAAAATGATGCCAGGCATTAAAAAAATAAATACCGGAAGGAGTTTTAAGAAGCCTGCGAACAAAGTGCCCTTACGCGCCTGGCTGATGTCCTTTGCGGACAACACTTTTTGTACAATAAACTGATCGGTGCACCAATACCACACGCCTAAAATTGGTGCGCCAAACAGCATGCCGGTCCAAGGATAATTTGTGTCTGACAAGGGGCGCCATAGGTTGAAAAATTGCGACACACTGGGGTTGCCCGGCTCTGCACTCGCCACAGCAATGGTGTTGGTCATCTCATCCCATCCACCAAGTTCATGCAATCCATAAAACGTAACGGCTATTGTTCCGGCAAGTAGAATAACAGTTTGGATCACATCCGTATAAATCACGGCTGTCAATCCACCAAGCACCGTATAAAGTCCAGTTGATAATACGATGATGATAGCGCCCGTCCAGAATGGAATGCCAAACATATCGAAGATCAACGCGCCCGAAAAAATGATAAGAGAAATTTTTGTGAGCACATAAGCCAAAATGGAAACTACCGAAAGATAAGTTCGGGCAGCAGGAGAATATCGCATCTCCAAAAACTGGGGCATGGTATAAACTCCAGTCTTAAGATAGAAAGGTACGAACACCCATCCCAAAATAATCAACACCAGTGATGCCAGGATTTCAAACTGAGCATTGGGCATATCGGCACGTGCACCCGAGCCGGCAAGCCCTAAAATTATTTCGGAGCCAATGTTAGAAGCAAACAGCGCGGCACCGATCACAATCCATCCTTCGCTTTTACCGGATAAAAAATAATCGGCAGATGCCGTATCACTATGGCTGTGCTTTCGCCTGAGCGTGGCCCATCGGGCAATGTAAAACACAACACCGAAATAGGCGAGCACAATAATGAAATCGATCGTACTAAGATTTGCAATCATAAAGGAAGATAGGTTTGGTTGTAGGGTTACTTAAAGAAATGGAATCAATTCACCGAAAGAGAATGGCGCTTTTTAAAGTGCATCGGGTTTTCCTTTGCATACTTATTAAAGGTCTTGTTGAAATAGGACAAGTTGGTGAAGCCGCTTTCGAAGCACGCTTCACTTACATTATAATCCTTCAACAATAATTTCTTCGCCTGATTGACGCGATACTGATTTAAGAATTCAGTAAAGGTCATGTTGGTCATGCGTTTGAAGTAGCGGCAAAAGGCTGCCATTGATAAGTTACAAAGATCAACCACCTCCTGAACATCTACCTTCTCGTTATAATGCTCTTCCACATAGCGATAAATTTTTTTGATCCGCTGTTGCTCTTTCAGGTTGTAGTTGTGTTCGATGGGTGGAATGTTGAGCACCTCGCTTTCTGTGCTGGTGGCCAGCAGTTGAAAAATCTCCAACAAAAGGATCCATTGCCTAAAGTGATTCTGTTGAATCATCTCTTTTAATTTTTCGCCCACCGCCCGTTTGGTGTCTCCTTTAAATGCAATAGCTCTGCGCGCTTTTGAAAACAATGCTCGGATGTCGGACAGTTCGGGAATATCAGCCAACGCTTCCTGCAGAAAATCTTCCTGCAACTGGATCACAATTTTTTCGTATTCGGTGCGGATGCCAAAGTCAAAATTCAAGTGAGGAATATTCGGTCCCATAAACACCAAGTCACTGCCTTTGAATATAGAGATGTGATCACCAATGTGCCGTGTGCCATCCGCGCCAGCGATAAAGATCAATTCATATTCCGGATGATAATGCCAAAAGAAGAGCTCATTAAGCCTGGGATTTTTCAAAATCCGGAAAGAGCTTCCTTCATCGGGCTGTACTTTTTCAAGTTTGATCTTCATTGACAAGTTGATTTTTTTTGGCCGTGAATGTACTTAAAATATCAGTATCTTAGCTTAAACATCAATACAGAACAAAAACTGGCAAAGGCAGTGGAAGTTTCAGGCCGCAAGCCAGAATACATTTGATTCACCAAAACCAAACTCATCATGGAAAAGAATGCACCAGCTACCATGGCCCCTACGATGGCCGCAAACCAGAATCACAAAGAGATCCCTGGAAATCCTTCTACGGCCACTTCGAGCAAAATCAAATTGAGTGACCGCTCCAACGGCAAGCCGCTCCGCGTGCTTTCCGAAGACGACTGGAAATTTTGGAAACACAACGGCTACATCGTGATCAGGAATGCAGTGCCAAAAGAAAACTGCGAACGGTTGGCAAAATTGCTTTGGGAGTTTGAGGAGAAAGACCCCAACGATGCTTCCACCTGGTATGCACCGCCACGTGCCGAAATGAAAATGAAGGAACTTACCAATACAGGCATGGTGGAAATTTACAATCATCAGTACCTATGGGACAACCGCTCTGTTCAAAAAGTGTATGATGCCTTTGTCGATATCTGGGGAACCGAAAAACTTTGGGTGACCATCGACCGCGCCAATTTGAATTTACCGATACGCCCCGGCTTTGAGTACAAAGGATTTATCCATTGGGATTATGATCCGGAAACCAAACCACAGAATGTGCAAGGTGTGTTGGCCCTGGCCGATCAAATGGACGAAAACATGGGAGGCTTTCAATGCATTCCTGAATTGTATCGCACCTACGATGCGTGGAAGCTTACTCAACCTGAAGACCGTGATCATTTTAAACCCGACACTGCCGGTCTTGAATTAGTGAAGGTAAAAATGGAAGCCGGTGATATGTTGATATTCAATAGCACAGAGCCGCACGGCATACGGCCAAATAATTCGAAAGACAAAGTGCGGATGGCGCAATATATTTCTATGATGCCGGCAGAAGAGGACAACGAAGGCATACGCGAATGGCGCATCAATTCATGGAGCAAACGCATCGCACCCGATGGGTATGCGTTTCCGGGCGACCCGCGCAACTGGGAGCAAACCAAATACAAGCGCGCAGAACTCAATCCGCTTGGAAAGAAATTATTAGGATTGGAGAAGTGGTAAGGTGGTCTTCGGGTGCCTCAGACTGACAGGCTACCGATCAGAACAGTCACCTGATGCACTCGAATTGATTTATTAAATGAAATACCTGTCACCCAACGACACTCTACGAAATGAAAACTTGTCACCCTGAGGCACTCGAAGGGTGATTACACTAAACTCAAAAATGTAATCATAAAGAGGAATAATGAAATGAAACACCTGTCACCCTTAGGCACTCGAAGGGTGATAGATTTGTTTTAATAAAATCATGTTGCTATGGCGCGCGATCATAACTATTTTGTTTATATCGTTGAATGTACAGATGGATTTTACTATACAGGCGTAACCAATAATCTCGACAGGCGAATCGCTGAACACAATGAGGGCATAGACCCTAAAAGTTTCACCTATAAAAGAAGACCTGTTGCTTTAAAGTATTGGCTGCGTTTCACCAATGTTGAAAAAGCGATTGAGTGGGAAAAACAGTTGAAAGGATGGAGCCGGAAAAAGAAAGAAGCACTGTTTATAGATGATTGGGAAGAGGTAAAGAGGCTTGCGAGCATAAGAAGTAGTGATCGTCAGTCTTCGAGTGCCTCAGACTGACAGGCTGTCGATGGGAAATACAGTCACAAGAAACACTTTCACCCTGCTCACCCAATTAAATGAAAT
>JANOQB010000508.1:0-3348 GCA_031422215.1 Cytophagales bacterium
TGGAAAAAAAGTGTATGCAATATGTCAATGAACTCAATCTGAAAGCAAATCACAACGCGATAACCAGTTTTGATGAAAGCGTGTTTAGTGTATGCAATATGTCAATGAACTCAATCTGAAAGCAAATCACAACTTAAGTTAAGTGCTAATTTTTTGATTTCTGTAAGCAATCTATCAAAGAACACAATCTGAAAGCAAATCACATTCCGGGTAGCCGATTGTTCCACAAAACGGTTTCGTTTACATTTGCATTGCATCGTTTTAATCGCTCCGGAGCCTATTGTAAATGAACTATGATAATTGAAACAAAAAATGGTACGGTAGAACTTGGCAGGGCTTTGTTTTGGGATATCAATGAGAAAGATATTGGGCGTGCCTTGATTGAGTCGGACGAATGGGTCGTGCCCCGTGTGTTTGAGTATGGCACCCTCGAAGAGATAGCCGAGCTTATCCACTACTATGGAAAAGAGAAAGTTGCAAATATCCTATTGCAATTGAGGTCTCAGTTAAAGCCCGTGACCAAAGCAATGGCTTGGTATTATTTTGATTTGGAACTTTAATGCACAAAGAAACAGTCACACCAGAATTACTGGAAGTTTTGCACAAACTCATGTCGGTAGAGGAATTGACCCCCTTTCGGCTTGTTGGTGGCACGGCCATCGCCTTGCAAATTGGGCATAGAAAATCAATCGACATCGACTTGTTTTGCAATGAACAAGTGAACAAACGAAGTATCGTAGCTTCTCTGCAACAAACCTTTGCCAATACGGAATGTTTCACCACCAGCTATAGCATCAATGCGCGGATAAATGATGTAAAGATTGATATTTACGACCAGTGGTCAATCCCCTTCCATAAACCCTTTCTAAAGGAAGAGGGCATCCGAATTTCTGCCCTCGAAGACATTGCCGCTTTTAAATTGACCGCCTTCACCGAAAGAAGGGAAAAGAAAGACTACATAGACCTTTATTTTCTTTTCAACAAATTCGATGGGGTTGAGTTGCTAAAGTATTACAAGAACTATAACCCGTTGCTCTCACAGAAATCTTTGTTGTTCGCCTTGCATGAAATCGACACTGCTGAGGTTAATAAATCGGTGATGCCAGAAATGCTTCTACCCTTTAGTTGGACGCAGGCAAAGAAAAAAATGCACCAGGTTGCTAAAGATTATTTCCGTGCTTTAAGCACCTGACGTTAGGCCGGGCGTGTCAGCCTCCACGAATATTCGGAGTCAAAGGCGATTTAACTCAGTGTAGTAAGTTTGCGAGTGCCTCAACCTGCAAACAATTGGGTGTCTTCCAAAATGTCGCACATATAAATATGCCAGTTTATTCATTCCTTCGTACTTTACTTCGTGTCATAGTGGCTTAGTGGCCAACGAACTCGCAATTTTTTCGCCACGAAGTCACTAGGTTTCACAAAGTGGGTTTTAACTTTAGAGACATTCTTTAGCAATGCGACAATTTGGAATACACCCAAACAATTTGGTTTTGCTTAACATCAATTATTATCTTACCTCCCAGAAAAAATTAAATCGCTTATGAAATCCATCTTATCATTCTTCCTTTTTTGTTTTTCCTCTTGGTGCTTTGCCCAAGTGCCGGCCATACTCACCCAACGCGACCAGGCCCGCGTGATTGATGAGTTGCTGGAGGACAGGTTGCGCACGGTGTTGCCCGGCCTTATGCGCAGAGAAGGTTTTGATATGTGGGTGGTGCTGTCGCGCGAGTATAACGAAGACCCGGTGATAGAAACCTTATTGCCCGCCACGTGGATGGCCGCCCGAAGAACGACCATGCTCGTTGCCTTCGACCGGGGTGCCGATAAGGAAATGGAATTTTTGGCCGTGGCCCGATACGATGTAGGCAAAGTTTTCAAGCGCGCCTGGGACCCCGATGCCAACCCCGACCAATGGGCGCAACTCGGAAAAATTATTGCCGAGCGCAACCCGAAAAAAATCGGGGTGAACAAAGCCCCCTCCTATGGTCATGCCGATGGACTTACCTCCAACGATTACGACAACCTGATGAAAGTGCTCCCCAAAAATCTGCAGCCAAAAGTTGCCTCCGCAGAAAAGCTGGCGGTGAGCTGGCTCGAAACGCGCACAGAAAAAGAGATGGCACTCTATCAGCAGATATGCCGCATTGCCCATGATATTATTCAGGAAGGGTTCTCCGATAAAATTATCCAGCCGGGCGTGACCACTACCGAAGATGTGGTGTGGTGGTATCGCGAGCGCATCAAAGAATTGAAACTCGACACGTGGTTTCATACTTCCGTTTCCATTCAGCGCAACGAGCCCGAAGCCATTATGGCCAAGCGCGTTCAACCGCTGGTGATACAACCCGGTGATTTTCTCCATGTGGATTTTGGCATCACGTACCTGCGCTTGAACACCGACACACAACAACACGCCTACGTTTTAAAAACCGGTGAAACGGAAACACCTAAATTTCTGATCGATGCTTTTGCGAAAGGAAACCGCTTGCAAGATATTCTCACAAGCCACTTCAAAGAAGGCCGTACTGGCAACGAAATATTGAAAGCCACCCGCGAGCAGGCTGTTGCCGAAGGTATTGTGCCTTCCATCTACACGCACCCGATCGGTTTCCACGGTCACGCTGCTGGTACCACCATCGGTATGTGGGACATGCAAGGTGGTGTGCCCTTTACAGGTGAATATCCCATGCACCACAAGACTGCATACTCCATTGAACTGAACTGCACCGTTAACATTCCGGAATGGAAAAAAGACATCCGCATACAATTGGAAGAAGATGGATACTTTGACGAAACTGGCTTCCGGTACATTGATGGGAGGCAGCGCGAGATAATCACGATTCCGAAAATGGGCGGGATCAACCGATAAAAGGAAGAGGTGGTTGATGTGTATTGTTGGCAATAAAAATTGGATATGATGAATCAAAAACGGGTTATAAAGGAAAACATTTGGCGGCATGGCGAGGCGCCACCAGGCTATCCGTTCCAAGTCCGGCCTGCGCAGAAGCCCAACGCACTTCGGGCCCCGATTAAACGAGGGCTCTCGCAAGGCGGAGCTTTACACTTCTATCCTTTGCCGGGGTTCACAGAAATAAGCTTATCACCAAAAAAAATAATTTTTTGAAACCCGCCATCCTCATCTTGCTCATTCTATTTTGCTCTTGCCAACCAGAGCAGCCGCAAGATCCTTCCATCATCCTGCCCGATGATTTGAAAGCAACTTTGTGGGCCGAGTCGCCTCTGTTTTATAATCCAACCAACATGGATGTGGACAGCCGTGGGCGCATCTGGATCACCGAAGCCGTGAACAATCGCAACTTCAACAACGACTATTTAAAAGTGAAACAC
>JANOQB010000509.1:0-5235 GCA_031422215.1 Cytophagales bacterium
ATTGGCGGCACCGGTTCAGGATACAATTCAGCAGGCCCATAGCCCAATTCAATGACCGCACGTTAACCCTAAAACTTTCCGATGAGGTGATGTTCAATTCGGGCGATGTGCCCAGGCCCTTTGATCAGAATCGGTTTTATGCTTCCTTGGAAATCATGTTGAGCGATCGGTGGTCTGTTGAAAGCGGCTATCTGAATTTGATCCAACCAAAAACTGACAGCGAATATTACATGCGCAACATTGTGAGGTCCACGTTGTATCACCGCATAAACGCAAGGAGAAAGGAGTAACTTATTTTAGATTTTAAGAAGGTTTAGATCAAGCACAAATCCTTTTATTAAGCCTTCACCCTCAATTTTTTTGTCAAGCCCTAGGATCACTTCAACTTCTTTTCCTGGCCGAAAGATGTACGATGCTTTTTCGCGGGGATCAATTAGCCATGCTTGATGTGCACCGTTTTTGATCCACACCTCCATTTTCTTTTTTAGGTCGTCCAATGAATCCGATTTTGAGCGCACTTCTATTACAAACTCGGGGCACACGGGTGCAAAGCGGTCTTTGTCTTCTTCTGATAACGCATTCCATTTTTCGTTGGATATCCAGGCCGCATCGGGAGAGAATACAGATTTATCGGGAAGAGTAAAACCAGTAGAGGAATCAAAATGAACTCCTCTATCATGAGCAATTGACCAATTGGCCAATTGCCTGAATATCTCGCCACTATGGTTGCCTGATAAGGATGTTACTGGTGACATAATAAGAATTTCAAGGTTGCTGTTGCGTTCTATTCTAAGGTCTTTGTTTTCCAGACAAAACCAAAGAAATTCCTCATCGGTCATATTTGCACTAATCCTGTCTTTCAGCACAATGGTTTCCATATCAGTGGTTAGATTTTAAGAAGGTTGAGATCAAGCACGAAGCCTTTTACGGAACCTTCACCCTCAATTTTTTTGTCAAGCCCTGTGATCACTTCAACTTCCTTTCCTAGCCGAAAGATGTAAGATGCTTTTTCGCGGGGATCGATCAGCCATGCTTGATGTGCTCCATTCTTGATCCACACTTCCATTTTCTTTTTTAGGTCGTCAAGTAAATCTGATTTTGAGCGCACCTCAATCACAAACTCAGGGCACACCGGGGCATAGCGGTCTTTGTCTTCATCCGATAACGCGTTCCATTTTTCGTTGGAAACCCAAGAGGCATCAGGGGAAAAGACAGATCTGTCGGGCAAGGTAAAACCCGTTGAAGAATCAAATGCCAATCCTGTTCCATTGGCTATGCTCCACATATATAGTTGCGCAAACGCGGCACCGCTTCCATAATTGGATTTGGTTGTTACGGGACTCATAATAATAATTTCAAGGTTACTATTGCGCTCAATTCTCAAATCTTTGTTCTCCAAACAAAACCAAAGGAACTCATCATCGGTCATGCTTGCGCTAATCCTGTCTTTCAATATGATTGTTTCCATACAGATATAAAATTACAAAAACTTATTGATCGATCACTGCGATACATTTCAACTCAATAGCAATAGGTGTTGGCAATGCATTCACTTCCACGGTAGTGCGGCATGGTTGCGTGGCCTTGTCGGGAAAGTAGGCGGCATATATTTTATTGAACACAGGAAAATCATCTTTCATGTTGGTGAGATAGACGGTGATGTCGATCAAATTTTCCCAGCACGAACTGGAGGCTTCTAAAATATATTTAACGTTCTGAAACACGGAATGGCATTGCTCTTCAATATTGTAAGCCACAATGTTTTTGTTTTCGTCAAGCGTAACGCCTGGTATTTCTTTCGATCCCTTTTTGCGCGGCCCAACTCCCGAAAGGAAAAGAAGGTTGCCCGCCTTTCGGGCATGCGGATAAGGCCCTACCGGCTCAGGTGCTTTGTCGGAAGAAATAATATCGCTCATATAATTTTCAAATTCCAAAAACCAAACTCGCCCACAGGCTATGATACTCCGCACCGGCCATTTCTGACTGGATCATCTTTACGCTGCTCACCATCCACTCTCCTGCCGTACTGATTGGAAAGCGGAGCATGCCATCTTTCTCCGTGTAGATATTTTGCAAAAAAGTTGTGTTGTTTACTTTGCTCCACACCTTTACTAGTGCATGGGGTGCGGGCTTGCCTTCAAACAAAACTTTGCATTGAAGGTAATCACCGACATTTAATGAGTATGGATTTTGTGAAGGAACAATCTCATACCGAAAACCAACTTGCTTTTTAAATGTGTCATCGGGTTTGTCGCCAACTTGAAGTATCAACTTTGCATAACGGCTATAAAATTCTTTTGAGGGCTTGTTCGATTGATTTGATTTCTTCCGCTCATTTAAAATATCGTCAAGGCCGTCTTCTTTCAAATAATCATTAAATGCTTTCGCTTCCATTTCAAGGTAGGCAGCATTGCTTTGCATGGCCAATAAATAAGTACCTTCTTGATCCGCCTTTACCAATAGATTATTTCCTGTGGTTGTTTTCACTTCGTTGAACAAATTTTTTAAACCTGAAACGCGGTGCAGTTCCACCTTCTCGGCTTTGTGGCGTTTCAAATCCCAAAACTCGCCCGTAAAATTCTCGCCCACCATAAAATCCACGTTCACCTCTTCGCCTACCGTGCAGCGATATTTTTTTGGCTGCATCCAGAACTCGTGGGCTTGAGCAAGGCTTCCGATAGTTGTAATCAAAAGAATGGATGATAGTTTTTTCATTTTACAATTAGTCACTTTAAGTTGGCAGTCACCAGTAGGCAGTACTGTTTACTGTACCGATAGCTATCGGGTCTGCTTACAGCCTATTTGCCCTTGCTGTTCATAATCTCTTCTATCTCCTCTGCCTCAATCGGAATATTCCTCATCAAATCGAAATTTTTGTTTTTCCCTATCACCACATTGTTTTCAAGCCGAACGCCAAATTTTTCTTCTTTGATATAAATGCCGGGCTCAATGGTCCACACCGATCCTACCTTAACTTTCTTGTGCATGTTGCCCACATCGTGCACGTCCAACCCCAACATGTGCGAGGTGCCGTGATAGAAATATTTTTTAAATGCCGGGTTGTCGGGTTTTTGATTTTTTATGTCGGTCTTGTCAATCAACTTAAGCTTCAATAACTCCGCCTCCATTTTTTTTTCGATCTCCTTCTGAAAATCGAAATAGACAACGCCTGGCCGTAGCATTTTTGTTGCTTCTCGTTCTATTCGCAACACAGCATTGTAAACTTCCTTTTGTCTCTTTGAAAATTTTCCGTTTACCGGAATGGTGCGTGTGAGATCGGAATTATAGTTTGCGTATTCAGCCGCCACATCCAACAACAGCAACTCCCCCGTATGGCATTGCTTGTTATTTTCAATGTAATGAAGTATCACGTTGCTTTCCCCGGATGCGATGATGGGTGTATAGGCAAACCCCTTTGAGCCAAGCCTTTTGAATTCGTGTATAAACTCCGCTTCAATTTCATACTCCATCACACCGGGGCGCACATAATTCAACACTCTGCGAAAGCCACACTCCGTAATGTCGCAGGCCTTTTGCATCAGTTCCAATTCACGTGGTTGTTTCACGCTGCGCAACTCGCCCATGAGAGGAGCTACCCGTTTGTATTTGTGCAATGGGTATGTCTTCTGGCACCAACCGATAAAGCGTGCATCGCGGCTTTGCACAACTTCTTCGGCACGATAGTGTTCGTTGGTGTTTAAATACACATTCTCCACACCTCCAATGGTCATCATGTGATGAAGCATTTTTTCGAAGCCCGAAAGCCACACCACGGTTTCAATGCCAGATATTTCCGTAGCCTCTTTTTTGGTGAGCTTGTGTCCTTCCCATTTTTCCATCAGTTCATTGGGCTCCTTCAAGAACAAAACAGCCCGGTTCTTTTTATCTGGAAAATCGGGGCACAGCACGAGTACGCTTTCTTCCTGGTGGATGCCCGTTAAATAATACAGATCACTGTTCTGCCGGAATCCCATCGTGCCATCGGCATTGGTTGGCATAATGTCGTTGGAATTAAATATGGCCAACGAACCAGGCTTCAGCAATTTTACCAATCGCTTCCGGTTCGAGATAAAAAGTTCTTTGCCAATGGGTTCGTGTCGCATAGTTGAAATTGTAGTATTTGAATAGTCGCTTTAATTGATATGGTGATTGAATTGGAGAATGAAGTGAAGTGATTGTTTCTTCTGCCCTTGTCATCGCGGGCGAGTGGACAAACTTTACGTTTATTGAAAATATTTAACTAGACCCGCGATCTCGTTGAAGTAAAATAGTCAAGTTATTTTTCCGGGGAACGTATAAATTTCTCCCACTGCTTAATAAACCTATAAGGTTTTTGAAACCTTATAGGTTTGTTTTGTGATTTACTTGCTCTCTCCCTGCGGATCGTTTACATCATCGGTTTGAAGGAAGTTGATCAGGATGAAGGTGAACAAAAATCCTGAGAAGACACCTTCGAGGGCCACCATAAACGAAGAAATGTATGGGTTGAGATAGCGGCCCATGGGTTCGTTTGCTATAATGTCCTCCATAAGGCTGGAGTCCATTGATAAATAGGCAAACAAAAACAGCGCGAATATCGCAGAGCCTATGGCACCTGCCGCCACGCCTGTTACCAACGCACGAAAATAATTCAGGTGCATGCCATGTGTTTCATTGAATTTTTTCAACGCAAAATAAATTCCGCCCACCTGAATGAACACATTCAGAAACCGAAGTTCGTAGTGGTGCACAAGGCCAGTAACTTTCATCAGCAGAAAAAAAGCGATGAGGCCACCTGCTATTTTCAAACCATAATTTTCAGGGATGCGGTTGGGGTTGGTAAATAAACTCATTGGTTTAGGGGTTGTTTGAGAAGCTAAATTTAAAATTTTTATCACAATTGCAAACCTTTTGATTCCCTTATTATTTTTTTAACTTCACCCGCTCGAAATTTTCAACCCAAAACCCAAAAACCATGATCAAAAAAATACTTTTTGCCATTGCAGGGCTGATTGTCCTGCTGCTGCTCATCGGCTTTGCGCTCCCAGCCAAATTAGATATCTCCAAGAGCGTATCCATCAACGCGGCTGCCCCGGCTGTTTTTGAAGAGATCAACAACCTGGAACGGTGGGAAACATGGCAATATTGGAACACACTCGACCCAGACATGAAAATCACGTATGGTGAAAGGAAAGAAGGGACAGGTGCTTCGTATACATGGACAGGCCCTAAACTTGGCGATGGCTCCCTTGCCAT
>JANOQB010000510.1:0-1971 GCA_031422215.1 Cytophagales bacterium
CCTTCCGCACCCCCGCCTTTTTGTCGGGCCAGCGCACTAAAGTTTCAAAATAAAAATTCGTGTGTGAGATTTAGATTTCTATTTGCAGGTTATACCCCCATGTTTTGCGGGATTGCTGCCTCTACAGGGCGGATTTATTATATTATGAACAAGCTGATCGTTCTATTGGAAAAAATTAGATTGGACTGATTCGTATTGAGTCGTGGTATTATTTGGATTTTGAGATGGCCGCGGTTTTCATTTACGGTTCTACCCTTATTTTTGTGGAGGTGTACCACCCTTCTGACCAAGCAAAAATTTGAACCACACAGGCACATTAGACACATAGTGTTTTTCATACAGAGGTTTTGATCAATTTTTCTATGTGTTCATTTCTATGTTTCTATGTATCTATGTGTTCATGAGGTCGAAGGCCAAACTATTCCGCAACATTTAGGTAGAACCTCATTTACATTACACTAAAAAATGATCTATGAAAAAGCGCACGTTTCTAAAACTCTCATCAACCTTGGCAACGGGTGCGGCACTCTCGCCCCTTGTTTCTTGTATGCCCGATAAAAACAAATTCATGGAACCCCTCAAAAACTGGGCAGGCAATTTAAAATATACCACCACCAATGTGTTCGAGCCTAATTCAGTGGAGGAAGTGCAAGAGATAGTGGGGCGATTCAAAAAATTGCGGGCACTTGGCACCAGGCATTGCTTTAACCGTATTGCCGATTCTGAGCACAACTTGATATCGACACAAAACCTTAATCAGGTAATGGCCATTGACACCGCATCAAAGACAGTAACGGTAGGGGCCGGTGTTCGCTATGGCGAATTTTGTAAGCAGATACATGAAGCGGGTTTTGCGGTACACAACCTTGCATCGCTGCCACATATTTCGGTGGCGGGTGCGTGCGCCACGGCCACGCACGGTTCGGGAATAACAAATGGAAATTTGGCCACTGCCGTATCTGCATTGGAAATTGTAAAGGCCAATGGTGAAGTGATTATGCTGTCGCGCGAAAAAAACCCGGATGTTTTTTACGGAGCCGTAGTTGGGCTGGGAGCATTGGGTGTTGTTACCAAAGTAACACTCGACCTTGTGCCCACCTTTCAAGTGCGGCAAGATGTATATCTCAACTTGCCGATGGCACAATTAGAAAAAAACTTTGATGCGATAATGGGCAGCGGCTACAGCGTGAGTTTATTTTACGATTGGCAAACTGATCGCATAAACCAACTTTGGATAAAACGGGTGGTGAAGGAAGGAAAGGCAATCACTGCGGAGCAGGAATATTTCGGGGCTACCTTGGCCAACAGAAATGTTCATCCTATCCTTGAAATCTCTGCCGAAAATTGCACGGAGCAAATGGGCGTGGCGGGGCCGTGGTACGAGCGGCTTCCACATTTCAAGATGGGCTTCACCCCAAGTAGTGGCGAGGAGTTGCAAGCAGAATATTTTGTGCCGCGCAATCAGGCGGTAGAAGCAATCAACGCGGTGGCTGCCCTGAAAGACAAAATCAAACCGTATCTGATGATCACGGAAATACGAACCATCGATGCCGATGATTTTTGGATGAGCCCTTGCTACCATCAGCCGAGCGTGGCCATACACTTCACGTTGAAGCAAGATGTGGAGGGAGTGAACGCACTATTGCCATTGATTGAAGAGAAACTCGCACCGTTTGGAGCGAAGCCACATTGGGGAAAGCTGTTCACCCTTTCACCGGCCACATTGCAATCGCGCTACGAAAAAATTGCTTCCTTTCAGCAGTTGGTTAATGAATACGATCCTGACGGAAAATTCAGGAATGAATTTGTGGATGTGAATGTGTTTGGAAAAGGAGCGGAGTAGAGAAGGGGAGATGGGAACGGGTTTATGGCTGGAAGCTGTGAGTTATAGGGCATTTTAAAAGACGACACTAAAACAACAAAACGGGCTTGACACCAGAACAACAACTTTTAGATGGTGTAAAAATTATA
>JANOQB010000511.1:0-3059 GCA_031422215.1 Cytophagales bacterium
TATGCCAATGACGACATCGTCCTTTATCAGTTCAATTTTAACAGTGGCATGTTGATCCCCACCGCGCCAGGAGATAGGGGCAATTTTTCCACGTCTCACATGGTCTATGGAATTTTGAAAAGTGAGTTTGGCTACAAGTTCCGCATGCACTTCAAAAAGAAGGGTGCCTTTGATTCCATTATATTCGGAAGGAGCATCCCATTCAATTCGTTTGTTTTTTCCTTCTTTGATTTTTTTACCAACATCACCAGTTACGAGTGTGAGAGGAACACTGTAGTTATTATGAGATGAATACAATGAAATATTATAGCTGTCATCTGGATGGCTACCTGTTATGTCATAGGTAATGATGATTTTGTCGCCTAAAGCTTCCGCCTTTAGGTTTTCAAGCTTTTGGGAAAAACAGTAAATAGGCAATGTCAGTATTGCCAAAATCAAAATTCGCATACCCAGCCTTTTATCGAAAGGTAACCTTTTCCCCCAAACACAGCAAACCACTCTTGTATAACAAATTGCTCAAACAGGCAAGACGTGGTTAAGGTTAAAGTAAAATCATTTCAACCATTTATCAAACCAGTCAAATGCTTCCGTCTGCATCTTCGAATCAAACTTATGAGGCCCCGGATAAAACGAACACTTATACTTGTCGGAGGCATTCGCCTTTTTATATACTTCTCCCAGTATGGAATCAGCACGCTGCATTTCGGGCAATGTATATAAGGCATCATCCGAATCGTTTTGCACCAGCGTAGCCATTGGCACCCTCAGGCCAAGTATTTCCGGAAAGTCAAGTTCATTGGGCAACAAAGGAACGTATGCCATCCAGGTGTGCGTGAATGATTTGTTGAGCACGAAATCTTTCCAGGTGGTCATGAAGCCAACACACACCGCGCATTTGATACGCGGATCCAATCCACCCATATAAACCGTGCGCATACCACCGCCCGACAATCCGCCACAACCAATATTGGAAGCGTCCACATCTTCGCGGGCACACAGGACGTCAAGTGCTTTCTGGTCTTCGGCAAAATATACAGCCGGCCAGGTAGTGCCAGCACTGAACAGCGACTTGGCCATAATGTGCTCATGCTGGCCAGCCCATGAATTGTAGGCAGTGATGTTCTCAGGCTTCTCATGGTTTGTGTCACTCAACCCATTGCGCAAATGCTCAGGCACTTCGGCCAACAGCACTCTTCTGCTTTCAAAGGGAAATGTATCGGGCACAATCACCACATAGCCGCGCTTGGCCACTTCATTGGCCCAGGCGAGGCCACTATAATAATCGCGCTGATGGCCTGGCATCATGGAATGTTGTTGATCGGAAATCTTGGTGATTTTTTGCTTGCCAAAATATTTGTTGCCACCATGATCGTGAAAAGCAAGAATGCCTGGCAGTTTGCCTTTGGCATTTTTTGGTTTCAATACAATTGCTTCGGTGGCGCGGCCATAGGGCAACTGCCAACTGATTTCTTCCACCGAAAGACCGTCATATTCAAATTTATTTTTAACTGACACTTTTGGCAGCCCACCAATGTTGGGAATGGCCATGCGCTCAACCAGCCTTGCCCTCGCTTGCTTTCTCCAGGTCTCCATGTCGGTAAATTCTTTTCTGCGAAAAGAATGGCTGGGAAGTTTTCCTTCTGTTAGCGAAGCAGCCCATTGGCCATACGGGCCGATAAGGCTTACATTTTTTTCATCTATGATCATGCTTTGTTGTACTTCATTATAATCGGATAGATTCCCCGCAAAAGCATTCCAGGTTCCTGGAGCCACTAACCCTAATCCGGTAAGCCCGGTGGTTTTTAAAAATTCCCTTCGGTTGCTTTTGGAGAGATTTTTTTTCATGGGGTAAATTAAAGAGGAAGTCTTTATGTTGGTTTTTCTGTGAAAATTTTCTGTTCAAAAGTTAAGGTATTATAATAATTCGAATTTTTTAGGGGAAGAGGTGATGAGCGGCATCAACAATTGACCATTGTCAATTTCGAAATTGTCAATTGTCTAGCTATATCCGGCACTCTTGAGAACATCTTCCATACTCACAGCCACGCCACCTTTGCGCTTGCTTTCATCCGCTGCTTCCATGAAGGCGTAGATTTCTATTGTCTCTCGTGCGTTTACAGGAGAGATTTTTGTTTTGAAAAACTCACCGATTTTTTTTGCCAATGCTTCATACCCATCGAAAGGCCCCAAGTTGATGTTGCCTTCAACGCCATAAGCAGTACCGCCATACTCATGCTTGCCTTTTCGTGTTCCCCGGAATGTACCCACTCGGCCATCCTTCCATTTTCCAACCACCACATCGGTATCCTCAGTTTGAAAACGGGTTATACTCTCGCAGCCAGTGCCCATCACTGCGAACAAAACTTCCACACCGTGTATGCCATACCAAAACAAGTCAGGGTGATGGGGCTCCAACGTAGCTGGGCTGAATGTATCTGCGCCCAACACCTTCCCTATTTTATTTTCACTTCGCACGGCCACTACGTTTTTCATGTAACGTAAAGAAGAACATGAAAACACCGGCACATTTTTTTCCTTTGCCTCTTTGAAAATTGCCACCGCATCTTTCAGGGAGCCAGCCACAGGCTTGTCTATAAAAACTGGCTTGCCTGCTTTGAAAACTTCACGGGCCTGCTCTAAATGTAGACGGCCATCGTTGGTTTCAAGAAGGACAACATCCACCATGCCCAGCAATTTTTTGATTGAGTCCACCACTTCAACACCATATTGCTGCACTTGTTTTATGTATTCGGGAATACGATCAACACTGGATTTAATGTCGGTGCTGCCGTGAGGATAGGCCGCCACAACCTGGAAGCCCGCCAATGAGGAATCCGGAGTTTGGGCATTGAACAATTTGGCGAAGGCTGGGGCGTGCGAAGTATCGAGGCCAATGATCCCGATCTTAATTTTTTCGTCCAACGGATTTGAGAAAACGGAAAATGGAACTGTCGCTAAGGCTATACTGCTCATGGCTGATTGTTTGATGAATTTTCTGCGTGTTGGGTCCATTTTATTTAAGTGCTAAGTTTGTAAATCTAAGAAGTCAGAATTTAGAA
>JANOQB010000512.1:0-4035 GCA_031422215.1 Cytophagales bacterium
AAAAAGGAGATCGCGGATCAAAGCCTGCCTGCCGGCAAAGGCAGGGCCGCGATGACAGAAGCGACTTTTTAGTCAGTCTCGTGGATGAGGTATAACCACCTGAAAATCAGTAGCATTTTATTATTCCTTCCCTTTGTCGAATGAACCGAACAGTCTAAATTTGCGGTTCTTTAAACGGCTACGGACGTTGAAGCAGTTGTAAAGGCATTTATAGTTAACCAACCTTATTTATTTTTTTATGGCATTGATCGGACAGTTGAGGAACAATATGACAAAATGGGTAGTAGGGCTTATCGCTCTTGCCCTGGCAGCATTTATTTTGGGCGGAGACCTGATTGGAAATGGTCCTAATTCAGTTTTTGGAAATGAAAACACGGTGGGGAAAATTGCAGGCTCAAGCATTTCACTCGAAGATTACCAGGCCGCCATTCAAGAACGTGAAAACAATTACATCCTGAACTTTGGCCGCCAGGCAGGAGAAAGAGAAAGGCCGTTGCTCCAGCAGCAAGCCTGGGATCTTCTGATTGCGCAAAAAGCCATCAAACCCGAATATGAAAAATTAGGGGTTAAGGTGACCACCGAAGAAATTTGGGACATGATACAAGGCAAGAACGTGGACGAGAACGTAAAGGCATCGTTTGTGGATTCTGCCGGCAATTTTGATCGCACCCGATTATTGCAATACATCAATCAATTCAATTCACCTGCTCCTATTGAGCCGCGTGCCTTCAACTCATGGCAAGAAGGCAAATTCCGGTGGAGCACTTTTCAAAAAGACCTGGGCATGGGCCGCGAGCGCATAAAATATGAAAACCTGTTGGTGAAGACCAACTACGTAACAGAGGCAGAAGCCGAGCGCGATTATCATGCACAAAGTGATGTGGCCGAAGTGAAATATCTGTATGTGCCATTCTATGCCATCAGCGATTCGGTAGTTACGGTAAGCGATAGCGACCTGAAAGCGTACTACAAGCGCAACAAAGAAAAATACAAAGTTGAGCAAACCCGTAGCCTAAGCTATGTTTCCTTTCCGGTAAACGCTTCCGCAGACGATTCATTAAAGATCCGCGAAGATCTTCAGAAAATTGCCACAGAATTTAAAACCGTAACGGAAGATTCGGTGTTTGCGGTTACCCAATCCGAAGGTCAAACCCCGTTTTCAAAATATACCGTTTCTTCGCTGCCTTCATTGCTTAGCAATCAAAAAGAAAACCTTGTTGCCGGTCAGGTGATAGGCCCAGTGCTGGAAGGAAGTGCTTATAAAGTTTTCAAAATTTCCAAAATAGGAAAGGACACCACCGGCACCGCCAGGGCCAGTCACATCCTCATTAGGTGGGACAGCGAAACGGATGCCGCCAAAAAAGTTGCTAAAGAAAAAGCAAGAAAAATTTTGGCCGAAATAAAAGGAGGTGCCAGCTTTGCCGCCAAAGCGCGTGAGCATGGAACCGATGGAAGCTCCACACAAGGAGGCGATTTAGGATTTTTTCCTTCTGGCAGAATGGTGAAACCATTTGAACAAGCCGTTTTCGGAGCCAAGAAAACAGGTGTGCTCAATGATGTGGTTGAAACCCAGCACGGATATCACCTATTAGATGTGACCAGCCTTGTTGACTATACCGCCTACACGGTGGCCACTGTTGAACTCGCCATCGCGCCAAGCGATGAAACATTGAACAATGCTTTTCTTAGAGCGCAAACTTTTGCCAGCGACCTTTCGGGAGTAAATGATTTTAAAGAAAAAGCAAAAAAAGAAAACCTGACTGTGGTTGACGCAAATGATCTGGCCACAGGCGAAAGGAACATTGCCAACCTGGGTGAGGCCCGCCAGATGGTAACGTGGCTGTTCCGCGATGCAAAAATTGGCAAAGTCTCCGATGTGTTCGATTTGGATGCTACCTATGCGGTGGCTGTGATGACGGGAGAAGTAGAAGCAGGCTTTAAAGAATTTGATAAGGTGAAAGAAGAAATCACACCGGCTGTAAAGAATGAATTGAAGAGCAAAAAAATACTTGAAAAATTAAATGCTCAAAAAGGTACGCTCGAAGAAATAGCGGCCGCATTCGGTGCGGATGCAACCATAAATTCCTCCAGCGATTTAAAGTTCAATTCAAACACATTGCCTTCGGTGGGGCTCGACCCTATAGCGGTGGGAAAAGCTTTTGCTTTGGAAAACGGAAAACGCACTGCGCCATTTGTTGGTGAAAACGGGGTGCTTATCATCGAGCTTCAAAATAAAACAATCGCGCCCGCAGTGGGCGACTACGCTACTTTCAAGAATCAATTGTTGCAGGGCCTAAACGGAAAATCGAGTTTAGGTATTGCCGATGCAATCAAGGAAGGCGCAAACATCAAAGACAACCGGTACAGATTTTTTTAAACATAAAGATCAAAACCAGAAGCGCCCCGGTTTACATCGGGGCGTTTTATTTTTACATGATTACCCAAAAGGGCGCAGCAATATTGGCAAAAGAGTAATATGGATGCAATTTGGTTTGCAAATTTTCGCGAGAAGCTGGAAAGTCATTATGCATGGCCATCGCTTTACATCTTCAAGTTCATTGTGCCCACTGGCAAGCAGAACGAAGTGAAAAACCTTTTTCCAAAACACACTTCCTCCGAAAAGCTTTCCAAAAACGGAAAATATACAAGCGTCACCATTGAAATGATGATGCCATCCAGTGCCATGGTGATTGAGGTTTATCAGGCGGCTTCAAAAATTGAAGGGATTATTGCCTTGTGATGCAAGGGGCAAATTAGTTGCAACAAACTATCCTACACCACCAAACTTTGCCATTTAGAATCCTGACCCGATTATCCTAACTTTATTGCCTAAACACAATCGCCATGTGGAACGAAGAAAACAACCGCCTCGTAAAAACTTTTAAATTCCGCGACTTCAAAGAAGCCTTTGGCTTTATGACCAAGGTGGCATTAGTGGCCGAAAAAATGGATCACCATCCCAACTGGTCAAACGTTTACAACTCGGTCACTATTGCACTATCCACGCACGATGCCGGAAATGTGGTGACAGAGAAAGACAGAAAACTCGCCAAAGAAATTGACAAGCTGTGAACCTCACCCCTGCCTGTCCGGCAGGCAGGCCGGCCCTCTCTCCCACAAAAAAGCGGGACAGGCATCGAGAGGGTGACGCTTCGATTGAAACTTGCGTTTAATTTTTAAGTTCATATCATGCTTTTAAATTGCATTTTATATTGTCCTCCTTGGAGAGGAAGCGAGAAGTTTTAGAGGTGTCCTTAAATTTCAACTGGCCAAATCTTGAATCCTGAATTTTAATCTACCATGAATTCAACTTCCCTCTACCTAGTGCCCACGCCCATCGGCAACTTAGCCGACATTACCCTGCGCGCCTTGGAGGTCTTAAAAAAGGTGGATATGATTTTGGCGGAAGACACGCGCACTTCTGGATACTTGCTAAAGCATTACGACATATCAAAACCATTGCAAAGTTTTCATATTTTCAATGAACACAAAACGCTGGCCGGATTGGTTGAGCGAATGCAAAAAGGCGAAGTGATGGCACTCATAAGCGATGCGGGCACACCAGGAATTTCCGATCCGGGTTTTTTATTGGTGCGCGAAGCCTTGAAGGCAAGCCTTAAAATAGATTGCCTGCCGGGTGCCACCGCGTTGATACCCGCTCTTGTCAAATCTGGGTTCCCTACCGATCGCTTTGTGTTCGAAGGATTTTTGCCCCATAAAAAAGGAAGGCAAACGCTTCTTAAAAAATTGGCCGAAGAAGATCGCACCATCGTGTTGTACGAATCTCCTCACCGATTAATAAAAACAATAGAGCAAGTAATGGAATTTTTTGGTGCCGCCCGGTTGATTTCTGTTTCGCGCGAGCTATCAAAAATGCACGAAGAGACTTTTACCGGCACTGCACAGGAAGTGCACCAGCATTTTTCGGCAAAAGATGTGAAAGGAGAAATTGTGATCGTGATCGATGGCAAAAAAGAATAACACGTCATCTCAAAATGTGTGGATATTGTTTGCCACCTCCACCTTGCTGCTATC
>JANOQB010000513.1:0-2653 GCA_031422215.1 Cytophagales bacterium
CATTATTCGATTCCAGCTGTTTAGCAAGTTCAAACGCATTCTGGCAATGACGTTCCATGCGCACAGCCAGCGTTTCCAAACTTTTTGATAATACCCATGCATTAAATGGCGACATGGATGGTCCGGTATGTCGAGCGAAGAAGCGAACCTCTTTAATCAACTCTTTTTTTCCCAACACAGCACCTCCTATTACCCTGCCTTGCCCATCAATAAATTTTGTTGCCGAGTGTGTTACCAGATGTGCGCCCCACTTGGCGGGATTTTGCAAATACGGTGTGGCAAAACAATTATCAACATTCAAAATAAGTTTGTGCTTTTCGGCCAATTTACCCAACCATTCAAGGTCAATCATGTCGAGGGCTGGATTGGAAGGTGTCTCCACAAAAATCATTTTCGTGTTGGGCTGTATCTTGCTTTCCCACGAAGATGGGTCGGCCACATCGGCATACGTATGTGAGATATTGATCTTGGGAAAAATCACATTTAAAATCTGGTGCGTGGAACCAAACACCGAACGCGAGGCAAGCACATGGTCGCCCGATTTGAGCAGCGATGCCATGCTGATATACATGGCGGCCATGCCCGATGCCGTAGCAATGCCGTCTTCAGTTCCTTCCAGCAAGCACATCTTTTGAATGAACTCTGTGTTGTTGGGATTTGAAAAACGCGTGTAAATATTGCCGGGCACTTCATCGGCAAACAAAGCCCTTGCCTGCTCGGCATCGTCAAACACAAAACTTGAGGTGAGATAAAGTGGCACGGAGTGTTCGCGAAAAGGAGTGCGGTCGCTTTGGGTGCGCACGGCATCCGTTTCAAAATTTCTTTCTTCCATTCTTATTGATTGATGATTTCAAAACTATGCGTAACAGTTGCAGTCTTTTCTAAAGTCTTGGCCACAGAACAGTATTTATCAACGGATAAACTCACTGCCTTCTGCGCTTTGTCGTGATTGATATTGCCGAACAACCGAAAATGGGCGTGTACTTCTGTATATAACGAAGGCACTGCGCCTTGTTGGCGTTCGCCCGTTACTGTGATTTTTAAATCCTGTAGCGGCTCGCGTTGCTTGCGCAAAATCCCTATCAAATCTATGGCACTGCATCCGCCAAAGGCCGCCAGCAATAATTGCATAGGGCGAAAAGCCAATTCATGTCCGCCATCGGAAGCACCGGCATCCATCTGGATTTTTTTTCCCGCTTCGTTCACGGCTTCCATGTGAAAATCCTGATCGATGCGGTTGATCTCAATCTTTATCATTGCATTATTTTTTCTTCCAAACCAAACTTCCAAGTATCATTACTGCGATGCTTACGATCAGGCCCGGCACCAAACTTGGCCAATCGGTTTCTAATTGTTCAAAAATAAGCCACGTAAAAGTACCAAATACCATCGATAACAATGCACCTGTTGAAGTCGCCCGGCTCCAATACATTCCAAATACCAAAGGAGCAAACAAAGAAACCAAACTGAAGATAGACGACTCGCCCACCAACTCATAAATGTTTGACCGCATGCACGCCATGATGGTGGCAAGCGCACTGAACCCCAGGATGGAAATACGCGTCACCATCAATAGCTGCTTATCCGTTAACCTGTTTTTGGTAAGCGGCTTTACTAAGTTCTCCGAAAAAATTGCTGCTGGAGCCAAGATGGCCGAACTGGTTGTGCTCATGATGGCCGACAAAAGCGAACCGAAAAAAAGTATTTGAACAGGCATGGTGGCGTGAGCCAGCACCATGTTGGGGAGTGCCAACTGTGTATCGCCTGTGGCGAACTCAGGATAGAGATTCTTCACGCACAAACTGATGAACAGGGGAAGCATGGCAATTGTTAAATACATAAACGCTGCAATGAAGCAAGAGCGCACAGCTGTGTTTGCGTTGCCAGACGACATCACGCGCTGGAACACATCTTGCGAAGGAATGGAGCCTAGCCCCAACACGACCCATGCGCCCAAGTAAATGACAACTTCTTTTATGTTTGGTGAAGGCAAAAACCGAAAGGTGTCTGGCTTAGCTTCACTGAGCACACTGGCAACTCCACCTGATTTTATCGACAACGTTATTGCCAACACCAGCAAGCCTCCGATAATAATTATGCTTTGGATAAAATCAGTAATTGAAATGGCCCACATGCCTCCGATGTAAGTATAGAAGGTTACCACGATTGCCGATATGACCACACCGTGCCACACCTCCATGCCAGTGACCACGTGCATGATCAATCCCATGGCAACCAATTGTGCGGCTATGTATCCGAGATAAGGTGGGGCCAGAAATACGCTGGCTGTGAGTTCTGTTTTCTTTCCATACCGTATTTTAAAAAAATCGCCCAGCGTGAGTAAATTCATCCCGTACAACTTGCGGGCGAAAAACATTCCGAAAAGAACTAAGCAAAGGGCAGCGCCAAATGGATCTTCGATAACCGAATACAGTCCGCCTTTTAAAAATTCTGCGGAAGCCCCAAACACGGTCTCCGATCCAAACCAGGTAGCAAAGAGTGCCGATGAACTGAGCAAGAGCGGCAGGCTGCGGCCAGCCAACATAAAATCCCCTGCCGTTTTTACCCTGCGCGAAGCCCAATAGCCGACCGCCACCGTGATCATGAGATAGATGATAATGGAAAAAAGTAGCAAGCGGTTTAGGTCAAAACG
>JANOQB010000514.1:0-7243 GCA_031422215.1 Cytophagales bacterium
TTTCCCAAAAGTGTCTTACACGTTTGTTCCCAACTCAAGTTGTAGCGTGCTTGTACCGAATGGCCAGGTGCAGGCAACTGCTTTGGAACAGGACAATACCTTTGACACGTATTTGTTCAATTGGAAATTCAACAACACCAACCTGCCCATCGCTTCCCCACAAATTGGTTCAACCATTGTTCAGAGTGCCGTTGGTAACATCGGCAACCTTGCCAATTCGCCAGAAGGCAATTATTCATTAACGGTACAAAACCAGATAACAGGTTGCAATTTCACTTCGGATGTTACCGTAACAGTTGATCGCAACGTAAGCCTGCCCAATATCATTACCGTAAACAAAACCGAACCCACTACTTGCATTGGCGATGGAAGCGCAGTAGTGACAAGCATCTCCATTGGAGGTGGGCTACCATTCTCAGGAGCAGCTATTGCGCCTCCCAATTTTGAATATGAGTGGTATCGCGGCAACTTTGCCCCTGCCAATCTGTTGGCAACTGTAGCACCCTTACTTTCTCCAATAGCCAACGGAAAGTATTATGTGCTGGTAAAAGACCTCACTACCGATTGCAAATCGGCACCCACCGAAGTGGAGTTGAAAGATCAGAACATTGTTTATCCCGCTGTTGAAATTACATTGACCACCCCACAGATAAGTTGCGACCCTACTTTTGGAACAGGTGTTTTGATGTCCACAGCAGACAATCAGAACGACACCAATCCAAACTACACCTTTGCGTGGTTCCCCAGTTTGGATATAACCGGTACACGCTTCGCAACCACCAGTACCGTTTCAGGTTTAAAGAATGGAAATTACTCCCTTGAGGTTGAAAACCTGCTGACAGGATGTAAGAAAAGTGCTTTGTATATTGTACCTGATAACGGTCCTCAATTCTTCCCACAACTGGCATTGAGTTCAACGGAAAGAACGCTGTGCGCAGGCCAAGATGGTTCGGTGTTTGCCGGGATCATAAACATCAATCCTGCTTATCCATTCCCGCTTGATTTTTCTGCCGATTTATATTTTGGCAATAAAGTGAATGACCCTAACCTCGCAACGCTAGCTCCTGACATTCCGAATATGCCAAACGTGCCTGGGTTTGCGCAGAACTTCACAACGCCAAATAATCTAGCAGAAGGATTTTACACCGTGCGCGTAGTGGACAACAACACTGGCTGTGCAACGGTGCAAGCAGAAGAGATAGCAGACGCAAGAAAACTTCCTGAGGTAGTGGTCGTGCCTGAAAATCCAAATGTGAATTGTGATGACACCATTGCAAACGGGCAACTTTCGGCTACTGCAGACAACAACCAGATTGCCGGCTACACATTCGATTGGTTTACCGGTGCAACCATACCCAACGCTGCAACCCCCATCGTCACCGGAAACCATAGGCTCATTGGCCGGATAGCTGGTGATTATTCAGTGAGGGTGACGCGCCAACTGACCGGGTGCGTTAGTGATAAGAGTGGAAAAATAATTGATGGAAGAATTATTCCACCTGCACCTACTGCCTTGGTTATGCGCGACAGGACAAACTGTGATTTCCCCAATGGATGGGTTGCCTCAAACGTGAAAGGAATTACCATCGCCCATACTTTTAAATGGTATGATGGAAGTGCAGTGAAGCCGGCTCATGATTTTATAGGATCCGATTATTTTGATCGCGATGTTGGCCCGTATAGTGTTACGGCAACGGATATGATAACAGGGTGCGTGTCGCTGCCTGCCACTGTTGCCGTGAAAGATGCTCGCGTTATTCCATTGGTAAACATTACCTCTACACCTGCGTTCTGCCTTACTGCATCGGGTGTGTTCACACTTGAATTAATAAACAATCAGGAAGTGGTGCTCACCGATATATCGTGGTATGACGCGAACGGCAATAGAGCGGGTGGCGGACCCGAAGTTTATAATTTGCCTGCCGGGACCTATACCGTTGAATTTGTTTCTTCCGAAGGCTGTGAAGGTGATGCCTCTCTTGAAATGGGCACTCAAATCCTTTCATACAATCTGGTTTCCGCTAATGGCGATGGGGCCAACGATCTCTGGATTGTTGATTGCCTCCAAAATTTCCCAAACAACAATGTTAAGGTTTTCAACAGATCGGGTATCAAAGTGTATGAAGCAGATGGATACGATAATTCAAACATTGTTTTCAAAGGCTTTGGCGAACAAGGGGTGTATCTTTTAGGCGACAAGTTGCCCGATGGTACTTATTTTTATATCATAGACAAAGGCGATGGTTCAAAACCTGTCACTGGCTACTTTGAATTGATACGATGAAGAAGCTGATAATTTTTTTTATGCTGCTCATAGCCATTGCCCATGCGGGCAGGGCTCAACAACGTACCGTGCAATCGCTGTATATGTTCGACCCGTTGCTCCTCAATCCTGCCGTTGCCGGAAACCATTTGCAGTTAAGCACCACTTCCATTTACAGAAACCAATGGGTAAATTTTCCGGGTGCCCCAAAAACATTTACCCTTGCCACACACATGGGCTTCAAGCAAAACCGGGTTGGTTTGGGATTGATAGTTGGCAAAGATCAGATTGGCATTCACGGTGAAACCTCACTGTATTTTGCCTACTCGTATAGACTTCCCATGTCGAGGATGGATAAATCATCATATCTTTCCTTTGGCGTCCAGGGCGGTTTTAATTCCATGCAGTCGGATTATACACTTACGATCTCACGCGAAGATGATAAGTTTGGCGTGTTCCGCACGTTCAATCCCAACGTAGGCGCAGGGCTTTATTACAAACACAAAAATGGGTATATAGGTTTTTCTGTTCCTTATTTTCTGAACAGCGAAATACTAAATGTTCAAAGTGCTTTTGAGAGTTCTGCCCGAAGATACCGCTATTATTATTTGACGGCTGGCTTTACAAAGAAACTTTCCAAGGAAGTTAAGCTCGTGCCCTCGGCCCTGATCCGCATGCAGGACAAGGCCCCCCTTAGTTTTGATGCAACCTTGATCACTGTGCTCTATGATGCAGTTGGCCTCGGTGTTTCTTATCGTTATGGTGATTCGGTCATAGGCCTTTTTGAACTGCAACTCAACAACAACTTTCATGTAGGTTATGGGTACGATTTCACCGCTTCCGACATACGCACTTTCTCCAATGGCACACACGAAATCATGCTCAACTACCGGATCAAAATAACCAAGTTTCACCAAGGGTTGGAATGTCCTTCCTATTATTGAATAGCGTTCGTATGGCAAGAAAAAATCCTACCTTCAAGCGCAGTAATATATGAAGCGCACAATTCCAGTAGATTGCCTTAAAGCCATTCTCCTTATTATCTCGTTGACAAGTGCACACATTGCCTGCGCTCAGAAATTTGCTATAGGTATAAAAGCAGGAGCCACTGTATCCATCAGTTCATTTGGCGACAAAGAAGATAACGATACATATTCCAATCTATGGAAGCCCGGCTACTTTGGTGCTGCCTTGATCAACTTTCCACTAAAGGATAATTTTTCGTTTCAGACAGAGGCAGGTTTTTCCAAACGGGGGCGCAAGATTAAGTTCAATGAGGCAACGTGGTCCAACAATGCCTCGTATCAATTTCTGGATGCTTCTATGTTGCTCCGAAAATCTTATCCATTGAAGTGGTCCAAAAATATTAAGGGAACCTGGTTTTTTAATGTGGGACCCAAGGTGAGTTATTGGTTAAAGGGAAAAGGCACAATTACTTCAGGCGGATCGTACAATTATGATTTGAATTTTTCAACACAACCAGATAACCCGGGCTTGCCCGATTTTAATGTCATGTACATGACGGATGTAAACCGGTGGTTATTTGGGATCGATTTTGGAATAGGCTTAGATGCTCCTACCCTTGCGCTGCAACGGTTTATCATCGAAGTGCGGTTTACTTCTGGTCATACCTTTTATGGAGAAAAAGACAGCGCGTTCAACCGCACGCTTGGTTTCAATGACAACCTGCGCGCCAACGAAAAAATAATTTCTTTTTCTGTTGACTATGCCTTGAACCGCGAAGTACGGGGCGGCTTGAAAGGAGGCAGCACCAAATCAAAAGGCAGCAAAAAGCCAAAGCCACGCAAGAGCATTGATTCGTTGCTTCGCTGACTTTCCCAAATGAAACCCAACAAAAAAGCCACCCCGTATGGGATGGCTTTCGCTTGAAAAATTAGTTGTATTTAATTAGCAACGCGAACGTTAACTGCATTCAACCCTTTTTTTCCTTCCTTAAGCTCAAAAGTGATTGAATCGTTTTCACGGATCTGGTCAACAAGACCCGATACATGTACGAAATACTCTTGTCCTGAAGACGTTTCTTTTACAAAACCGAATCCTTTGGTCTCGTTAAAGAATTTTACTGTTCCTTCTTTCATTGTGATTTGTTAAAAAATTTTGATTTGTTAAAAATTAATGCGCAAACTTACACATAAAAATTGGATTTACACGTCACAATTTTAGGCAGCCTTCTTTACACGCTCAAAACTCACTTCTTTCTGCCTCGCTATTGTTATAATGCCCACTTTATCCAACAACCGGATAACCAGATAGGTAGGATCGATTTCGTGCCAGCGTATTCCGCCAAAGTTGGCGCGTGAGCCATACTTGTGGTGATTGTTGTGATAGCTCTCCCCCATCATCAAAAAGTCCACCGGAAGGAAATTGCGTGACGTGTCGCCTACTTCAAAATTGCGGTAGCCATATTTGTGGGCAAACCAATTGATAACGGCACCATGTATTGGGCTCATGATGAAATGGACGGGCAACAAAGCGAACATCCACCATGCAGTGGCAAAATGGTAATAGAAAAGAACATACAAAGCACCCCAAAAAAGGCGTGACGGCCAGGAGCGGGCAAACTTATCAAAAGCTATCCAGTTGGGAACCCCTTCGGTAAAACGCTTTTCCACAATCATCCTTTTATTGGCAATATCTGAATAGATGGTTTTTGTTTTCCACATCATGTTCCAGATGGTCTCGTCATATTTTGGCGAATGTGGATCATTTTCTGTATCGGCAAAGGCATGGTGCATGCGGTGCATAACTCCGTAGCCATATGGGCTTAGGTAATTCGATCCTTGAAATATCCAGGTAAGGATATATACCATCTTCTCAACAAATGGACTCATGGTAAATGCCTTGTGGGCTGAGTAGCGATGGAGAAAAAATGTTTGGAAGAACAAAGAAAGGTACCAATGAGCCACAAAAAAGATCAAGATTTCTTTCATAATACAGGTCAGGTTAAGTGTTTTATTATTGGCCTAACATGACCAATTAGGTGTAAGACCTAAATCCCCATAGTTTGTGACAGTAAGGGAGAAAATTATTTTTTATTTTGAAGGGCAGCGGCAATGTCCATCTTCAAATGCTGAATGAACTCGTTTGCGTTTTCGAGGTGGCAAGCGGTTTTGAAACTTTCGAACAGTTGTGAGGTATCTGGCAAATCAATTTTTATCCTGCTTTTTTCTTCCAGCTTTTTGCGGGCGCGGCTCATCAACTGCCGGCAATGGTCTGCTTTCTTATCCAATACCTTCTGGATTTCATCGTAATCAAAGTCAAAGACTTCTTTTAGCAGATAAGCTGCGCGCTCAAGCGGTTCCAGTTTGGCTTGCAGCAATTTGAATGCGGCTGACAGTTCCTTCTCAAAATCGATATGGGCAAAGTCCGATTCTTTGAACTTAACCACCAACTCAGAAAGTTGGATTGAATCCCAATACTCTTCTTTCTTTTTCTTTAACGATTGCAGATGGTTGAGGCAATTATTGGTAACTGCTTTGATCAGATATGCTTTTGTGTTTTCTATTTTCTCCTGATCGATGCTGAGCCATTTGATGAAAGTCTCCTGCACAATATCCTCCGCATCGGCTTTGCAACGAAGCAGATTGTAAGCGATGCGATGCAGCAAGGGTTGATAGAGTGTAATGACTTGAGCCTGATTCAAAATTTGTGATTTAATTAACCTCACAAAGGTACGCCCTAATCATGACTTTATTTTAAGAATTTTACTTAAATGGCTAACGGATGTATGTTCTGGTTTATTCTCAGTAAAATTTCAGAAGCACCAATTCGGAGATACGTTGAAAATCTCTCTTATTGAAGGTTGCCCATAGTTAAAGTTGGTCGCCTGACCAACATATGCAGCCCTTCTAATGTCTGTTTTGTCTAACTTACCGTAAAAGTCTCTCTTGGTAAGCTTCCTCGGTTGCATTTCCTTTTGACCAATTAAATCCTTCAAAAATGCGTGTACCTCATCCAACAAGTTTTCAGGCAGATTATCAACTTCTTTTTTTAGTTCTTCTTTAGTGATCATATAAGCAACTTAGGTTTTTTTAATTCCTTCGATCAACAGCCTGCATAAATTGATTGCAGTACCAGCTTACTCGAAAAACCAGTTATTGCAACTCCGACAACTCCAACCACCGCGTTGTTTTCATCTCAATCTTCTCATCCAACTTGCTTATGTCCTCCGCCAGTTTTTGCAATTGCTGATGATCGGTGATGCCACTGTTCAATTGTGTAGTTAGTTCTGCTTTCACCTTTTCTAATTTTTGTATTTCGGGTTGGAGGTTTTCAAATTCCTGCTTGTCTTTAAATGAAATTTTCTTCTTTTCTGATTGAACTTCTTCTTTCCATGCTTTTGGCTGAGGCCTGGATTTCAATTCTTCTTGTTCCTCTATCCAAATGCGATAGTCTGAATAATTTCCATTGAACGGTTTTATTTTTCCGTCCCCTTCAAAAATGAAAAGCTGATCCACCAAATGATCCATGAAGTAGCGATCGTGCGACACCAGCACCAGGCATCCGTTGAACTTTTCCAAAAAATCCTCCAATACATTCAGCGTGTCTATATCAAAATCATTGGTGGGTTCATCCAACACTAAGAAGTTTGGGTTTCGCACCAAAACCTTTAGCAGTTGCAGGCGCTTCTTTTCACCACCACTCAATTTCTCAACAATGTTGTATTGCTTCTCTGGCGGAAACAGAAACGTATCCAAAAACTTTGAAGCCGATATTTGTGAGCCATCAGCCATGGTTATAAACTCAGCTATCTCTTTCACTTCTTCGATCACGCGATGGGCCGGGTTGAGGTCTTCCACCTCTTGGGTGAAGTAACCAATTTTAGTAGTTACCCCGGAAATGATCTCACCCTTGTCGGGCTTGCTGGCCCCGGTAAGCAAATCCAAAAAAGTGGACTTGCCCACTCCATTCTTGCCCACCACACCAATCCGATCCTTCTTCTTAAAAACATAAGAGAAA
>JANOQB010000515.1:0-3084 GCA_031422215.1 Cytophagales bacterium
CGGATAAAATCCGGTGCCCACCACGCCTGCAAAGCCGGCCCCAATAAAAGCCCCATATACTTCGCGCAATTGGTAGCTATCAAAAAATAAAAACCACGAGGCACCTGTCCAGTAGGTGTAAATAACTCCGGCTGTCATCACAACAGCAAAAACCAACACGCTATGGATCATCCAACGCTCAACCTTCCACGCCTTCACTGATTTGTTTGAAAGCTGTCGGTACGGATCGCCCAAAGTTTCGGCCAAGCCGCCACAGCCACACACCCAAGAGCAGTACCACCGCTTTCCAAAAAAATATACCAACACAGGCACGGCAATTATTATCAGCGACATGCCCCAGCCCAACATAAACAAACCCAATGTGCCCTGGGAGGTCAACTCGTTCAACCGGGTGTCGAAAAAGAAACCGTAATCGAGCGGCCAGATATTTTTAAAGTCGAAGTAGGGTTTGTTCAGGCGGATCAGAATTTCAGGGATCAAAAACGCAAAGGCTGTTTGAAAGAACATGACCGACACCGTGCGGAAGATTTGATATTTGCTATGCCTGTATTGGATGATCATGCGCACGCCCATCACCAAAATGCAGATCGTATAAATAAATCCGTAAAGGAAAAAACGACCGGCCTCATTTCCATTCAATGCTTTGCTTACAGGGTCAACCATCGAAACCCAATTTGTCATGTACTCTGGAAAAAAATACAGCACGATGTAAAACGCAATGAGCCACGTGCCCGTGAACATGCCCAACCAGCCTGTGTTTTTCATGGCGTTAAAAAATACTCCATTGTTTTTTATTCCTGGCAGAAGTTGAAGTTTGGGAAGGATGTAGAGCAGCGCACCAACTATGCAAAAACCGAATGTGAGAAAAAGAAAAAGTATGGGATTCGTTTTCACCGGACTGATGGCGGAATTTCTTGTAAGCACGTAGGTAAGGTCTTTGATTTGATACCGGTTGAAACCAACTTGATCCACAATCGCAAAGGCATGGATTTTTTCAACCACACCTTGAAGTTGCGCCTGCAACTCTTCTGAAGAATTAAATTCGCGGCCATCCAGCCAACTTCCATAACCCCTGAATGCTTTCCTTTTAAAAACACTTATCTCATCGGTGCCTACGTAAAGCGAATCTACTGATGATAAGGAAAATTTTTTTTCGCTTCGTGCAACAAGGTCGAGCACTTCTTCTTGCGTGATGCCGTATGTGTTAAGTTGTGTCTGATTTGCCGACTCAAAATTTCCTTTCAACCCAGAAACAAAAGAAAAAACAGAACCCGTTTCGTTGCCAAGCGATGTAGAAGAAGCATCCATAAAAAGAGCAGCCCTTGTCGGATCCGTTATCGTTGTTTCGACCACAGCCTTTGTAAGAACATACCGGGCACTAAAAAACAAGCCATTGAAAATTGTAAAGCCTGAAATAAATAGAGCAAGTCCAACTGTTTTGATTATTTTCATATCGATGCGGGGATTTCAATTTTTATGGATTGATATTCTGATGCAAAGGCGGTCATGATCTCCTGCTCGTGCCTGGTAAAAAATTCAGGATCAAAATTGGCTTCCTCCAAATGAGCCAACACGTATTGAATACTTCTATCTTCCCGCAGCCATCGGTCAAAACATTCGTGACGAAGTCGTATTCCAAAAACATTAACCCCTTTAAACACGGTTGAGTTTTTATCCCACACTAAGTGGATTGCTTTTTTGTGGCACGCGTGTTCCCAATAAAAGTCTTCTTCATTGGGCATTAACTCAACGCCCACGTTTCCGTAGGTTTGGTATTCGATGTCAAAAAATTTAGCGGAGTTGAACCACGGGCCAGGTTCATATTTTGTTTTGGTGCCGCAGATCGTTTGGGCAACCACCTCGCCCATCATGCGGCCCGTGTACCACACTTGCTCAATATTTTTTCTGCCGGGCAATGGGTAAGTGCGTTCCACACAATCGCCAATGGCATAAACGCCCCCGATCTTGGTTTCCAAAAATTCATTTACCAAAATTCCTTTCTTTGTTTCAATTCCTGAACCGGCAAGAAAATTTACGTTGGGCGATACGCCTACGGTCAACCCCGCAAACTGACACGATATTATTTCTCTTTTGTCTGTAACAACAGAACTAACTCTGCCGCTTTCATCACCTTTGATTTCGAAAAGCTCTGTCTCCAATTTTAAATCCACGTGATGCGACCTAATATGCCGGCTGATCATACCGGCCTCTTGCAAAGGCAACACATTGTTCCAAAACTCTTTTTCGCGCACCAAAAAAGTTACCCCAATATTTTTTGACAACAGCATCTCGGCCATTTCCACACCAATCAACCCACCCCCAACAATGACGGCATTCTTTACTCCTTTCGTATGATGCTCTATGGCTTCGAGGTCTTGATAGCTATAGAGGCATTGCACACCTTTCATATCCAGACCAGGCCAGCCAAACTTATTTGATGTTGACCCCGTGGCAATGATCAATTGATCATACATAACTTTGTTTCCTGATTTGAGCAAAAGAAAATTGGATGATGTTTCGATTTTCTCAACATGATCGAAGATCAAATCAATTTTGTTTTTCTTCCAGAACCAATCTTCGTAAGGCTTTGTGTGCTCAAACTTCAGGTGCCCCATATAAATATACATGAGGGCAGTGCGCGAATAGAAATGTGTTGTCTCGCTGGAAATTACAGTGATATTGAAGTTGCTGCGCTTTCTTATTTCGCGGGCAGCCGTGATGCCAGAAATACCGTTACCGATTATTACTACGTTCTTCATACTCAGCAAAGATTATGGTGTGCTGCGTTTGTTTATGTCGGGATTGCGACAACGCCATCGAAAGTACAAAGAACGGAATGATAAATGAGGGAATGTTTGGTGAATAAAATTGATCAGTGCCTGCCTGCCAATTGCTTCAGTTGTCGCCAACTGCCTATTCCTTTCAATCCTCCCAATCAAATTCCTCTTTGCTCAGTTCTAATTCTTTTTTCTTTTTCTTTCCCTTCAGCTTAAAGGCGTCTTTCAGTTCCTGCACTTCTTTTTTCAGGTCGCTGGCGATTTTCTTTTTCACTCCCTCTTTATCGTAGCTGACGATATACTGATC
>JANOQB010000516.1:0-3951 GCA_031422215.1 Cytophagales bacterium
ATGCGCTTTGGCGAAATCAAAACAAAGCGCGAAGCCGTAGAGCAAGCGGTAACTCTCTATGCGAATTGGCTAAAGAGACAAAAGTTACGATCCCTAAGAGGCAAGATTAAATGGGAAGGGGATTTGATGAAAATGAGAGAGGGGAAGCTAAAATGATTTTTGACAGTTCCATTTGGATAGACTACTTCCAAGGAAAGAAAACCCCTCTTACCGACCTGCTTGATGAGTTACTTGAGAAATACGAAATAGTCAATGTTCATTTATGCCCGGCTATTTTACAAGAAGTATTGCAGGGGGTAAGTTCAAAGGAAGAACACCGCCAGATTAAAGAGCTCATTTTCACGTGTCAATTTCTTTACCTTGATCCTTACTTTGTTGCAGAAGGTGCCGCGGACTTATACCGGGCATTGCGATCGAAAGGTGTAACAATCAATAAACCCAACGACTGCCAAATCGCTTTTTATGCGATCCATTTCAAAGAGCAATTGGTGCACAACGACAAAGACTTTGTTAAAATAGCAAGGCACACTTCGCTCAAGGTTTATTGAAAGTGAATCGAGTCCGTCAAAGACCACTTCAAGTGGTCAGCGACAAATCATTCATTTTCTTACTCCACGTACAGCACCAACCCTTTCAAATACTCCCCTTCTGGATGATACAGTGAAACCGGGTGATCGGCTGGCTGCGAAAGATGGTGAAGCACTTTTATGTGCCGCCCCGCCTGAATGCCTGCCGAAACGATGGTATCATAAAACAATTGCTTGTCCACCACCTGCGAACAGGAGAACGTGAAAATGATGCCTCCCGGTTTTATCATTTTCATGGCTTCGGCATTTAGCCTCTGATATCCCTTCACGGCCTGGTGGCGAGCGTCTTTGTGTTTGGCAAAGGCAGGCGGATCGAGGATGATCAAGTTATAGACATCCTTTTTGTCTTTGATAAAATCAAAAGTGTCGGCCACCGTGCACTCGTGTACATGCGGATCAAATCCGTTTAGCGAAAGGTTTCTTTTGGTCATGGCAATTGCCTTCTCCGAAGCATCAACCGAATGCACTAATGAAGCCTGATTCTGTAGCGCGTAAACAGAAAATCCACCCGTGTAACAAAATGTGTTCAACACAGTTTTGTATTTGCTCATTTCGCCCAACAGCTTTCGGTTCTCGCGCTGGTCGAGAAAGAAACCTGTCTTCTGCCCTTCTTCCCAATCCACAAAAAATTTGTTTCCGTGTTCAAGCACCGTATGCGGCACAGCGGCCATGCCCAACAAATATTCACTTTCCGATTTTTCAAACAACGCTTTGTAATACACTGCCGATATTCCAAAACCGTTTTCTTCTGCCGCCAATTTTATCGCTTCCGAAATCAAGCCTCTGTCCAAATGCATACCTATGGAATGAGTTTGCACGATCGCCACATCGTGATATACATCTACAATCAACCCGGGCAGTCCATCACCTTCGCCATGAATTAACCGAAACGCATTGGTGGATTCTGAAATCACTCCGGCATGCAATCTTACCACGAACGCTGTGGTTATTTTTGAACGATAGACGGAATCGCCAGGAGGCACGGCCCCAAACCAAACCACGCGCAGGGTGATCGACCCCTTTTGATAATGGCCGTAGCCCAGCGTTTTGTTGGACGCATCTTTCACCTCCACCCAATCGCCATCCTTCACGTCTTCGGAAATGCGCTCTATGCCTCCTGAAAAGACCCAGGGATGAAATCGCTTTACGGAATGGTCGCGGCCTTGTTTTAAAGTAATGGTTCCCTGAATTTTCACATTCTCAATTTTAGTGGGGCAGCAAAAATACTCAATATATTCAGGTGGGATGTATAACCCAAAACCTCCAAGGTCTCAGTGCTTCCTCAAAAAGACCTTGGAGGTTTTATTATAATCTCTGGTGACCTCGTGGCAACACCCTGACAAAAACTGAAAATTTGTCAGAAAAAACTGAACCTAAATCATGTCACATTTCGTTTTACATCCACTGGCATTTCTTTTGAGTTCGCGAGTACGATGAGAGGGGCAAAAAAATCTAACCTTATTTATCAACTAAATTTTGCTGAGGCTCGTCTCATCAAAGCAAAAAATTTTTAAACTAAAATCATTACTAACTATTATGAAACGTTTCGCATCATTTTTTTTGGCTGCCATGTTGGGCAGCGGTATAACAATTGTTGCCACTCAATGGCTGATGAAGGATCAGCAACAATCGGGAGTTAAAATCGAACACATAACAGGGGTGCCTGCCACACAGGCGGCTTATACCTTAAATGGCGAGGGGCAAGTTGTGCCGTTGGATTTTACGGGCACAGCAGAAAAAGTTACCAAGGCCGTTGTGCATATACGGAACAAACAGGAAGGCACCACACGTAGCAACCCACAAGTGCCAGACGCATTCCGTTTCTTTTTTGAGGGGCCAGAAAACCAGGGGCCAAGGCAAAGCACCGGATCGGGTGTGATCATCAATTCAGATGGATACATTGTAACCAATAACCACGTGGTGGATGGTGCCGATGTTGTTCTTGTTACTCTGCACGACAACCGCGAACTGAGAGCAGAAGTGATCGGCACCGACCCCGACACAGACCTGGCCGTTATAAAAATCAATGAGAAAGACCTCCCCTACTTGTCGTTTGTAAATTCCGATCAATCGAAAGTGGGCCAATGGGTGTTGGCTGTGGGCAACCCATTCAATTTGACTTCGACCGTTACAGCCGGAATAATCAGCGCTAAGGGACGCGACATCAATATCATCAACTCAGGAAATCCAGGAGTAAACGGACAGCCCGGTTCGCGCACAGCCATTGAAGCATTCATACAAACAGACGCGGCCATCAATCCTGGAAACAGTGGTGGTGCATTGGTGGACCTTAATGGTGGTTTGCTCGGCATCAACACGGCCATAGCAAGCCCAACAGGATCCTATTCGGGTTATGGTTTTGCGGTGCCCTCCAACATTGTGAGCAAGATCACGGAGGATCTCATCAGCTTCGGCACCGTGCAGCGCGGTTGGCTCGGCATTCAAATTCAAAACGTAACAAGCGACCTGGCCAAAGAGAATGACCTTGGGTTGAACGAAGGTGCCTTTGTTTCAAGTTTTGGAGATGAGCCAGAAAAAAGCGCAGCCAAAGCCGCGGGCATTAAAGAAGGCGATGTGGTAATAAAGTTGGATGCCACCCCAATCAAATCTAGTTCGGCCCTGATTGAATATGTGGGGCGCAAAAGGCCGGGCGATAAAATTGATGTTACGGTAAACCGCAATGGAAAGACATTGGTGATACCCGTAACACTTAAAAACCGGGAAGGAAAAACTACCGCAGTGAAGCGGGAAGAAAAGGCAGAGGCCGCTGCGTTGGGGTGGGAACTTGAAGACATCGATAGCAAAGTGGTGAAGCGATTGGATATTGTTGGGGGTGTGAAAGTGGGTGCAATCACTAACGGTAAGATAAAACGATATACCGATATGCGCGAAGGTTTTATTATAACCCATCTTGACGATGTGGCCGTAAAATCGGTGAAGGAAGTGGAAGCAATTTTAAAGAAAAAGAAAACGGGCGACTTACTAACCATAGCGGGGGTGTATGAAGATTATCCGCGCGAGTATATATTCGCCATGCGGATGTAGTGATATAAAAAGTAGGCAGTCCCGATAAATTATTGGGAGCAGTGGGCGGTAAAATCAAAACCGTAATATTTAATATAATTGAAATGAGAAAGTTATTTAGAAAAGGTGAACGTGTTCGCAGCAAAGTGGACGGCAAAGTGATGGAGGTGCTTAAATATCTCAAGTCGAATTTGATTGAAGTAAAATGGTTCGATCTCCAATCGAAGGAAGTGCGTACGAATAAAATCAAAGAGGACAAACTTTCGAAAGCGGCTTAAGGAGGTTGTCATTCTCCTTGTTAATTAGGCGTCAGATCGTGCAAAGCGTTCTGGCGCCTTTT
>JANOQB010000517.1:0-2468 GCA_031422215.1 Cytophagales bacterium
ATAAGTTGCAACCACAGCCGCAGAATATATGAAGATAAAGCGGGCACTATTTGGGTGGCCACCGGCACCACATGGGGAGAAGGCTGTCAGGCGGATGAAGGAGGATTGAATCGCTTTGATAAAACTACAGGCAAGTTCATTCGGTACCTTCACGATCCGAAAGACCCCACTTCACTAATCAACAATAAAATACAGGGAATTTTTGAGGACAGTCGCGGTACATTCTGGATAGGCTCAGCAGGTGATGGCCTTCATACGATGAATCGGGAAAAAGGAACGTTTGAGCGACATTTATATGATCCGGCACACCCGGAAAAATTAAGCCGGCCCCCGCTTAAACATGGAACCTTCACGGACTATATTACTTTTATTACGGAAGATGCATTGGGCGGTGTGTGGATTGGAACGCTGGGAAATGGTATTAATTATTATGACTCGAAATCTGGAAAAATAACCCATTATGTCAATGAGAATAGGAATGATGGATTTACGGCTAATGGCGGCTGGACCTATTTTAATTCAAGAGAGGGTGTGCTCTGGATAGGTACCTTTCAGGGAAGTCTATTTCGCATGGATCCCTTTCACAAGAAAATTCCACACATTTCAGTGGAAGCTCCCGTACAAGCAATAGTTGAGGACGGTCAAAGTAACTTATGGATTGGAACCGATCAGGGACTCATACGTCAAAACAAACAAACTGGAGCTACGAAAAAATATGTAACTGAAGAACGTAATCCTGCAACGTTAAGCAACAATTCTATAAGCACTTTCCTCCACGATAAGGATGGGGCATTATGGATTGGAACTGCAGACGGACTTAATCGTTTCAATCCTCAAACCAATACCTTCACGCGATATCAGCATAAGGTAAACGACCCTGCCAGTATAATGGATGGACTTATTTTTACTCTTGAAGAGGGAGGTGGTGATTCCTTATGGATTGGTGGAGTAAATGGTCTTAATTTAATGAACAAACGTACTGGGGTTTTCTCTCCTATCAACGGGCCTAATCCGCAGCCATTGCAAAACATTGTAAGCTTACACAAAGATAATTCTGGAACCCTCTGGATAGGGACCTGGAATGCTGGTGGTCTTTTTAAGTATAACCCCGGTAAGGCCACATTCACTCACTTCCTTAAAAGTAAATATGTTCTTTCAGTGACAGAGGACTCACAACATAGAATTTGGGCTGGCACGGAAGGAGAAGGTGTTTATTGGAGTAGTAACGGTGGCGATATGTTTACAAGCTTTACTGACTCACGTACTGGAATTGAAAGCATCGGTGTTGGCCGAATACTGGAAGATGATCATCAAAATGTTTGGTTAAGTACTGTCAATGGAATCTATAGGATAAACCCGCAAACCAAACAATCCAATTTGTATGGAATTGATGAAGGCGTTGCTTTGGGCAGCATGAATACTTTGTCGGGGTACAAGAGCCCGCAAGGTGAAATCTACTTTAGTGATAACACAGGTTATTATATTATTTCTTCTGACCAACTCATTGGTAACCCCAACCCACCGCAGGTTATTCTTTCAGACTTTCGTATAGGTGAAACAACTATACTTAAGGCAACCGAACTGATAGATAAAAAAAGTATAACCCTCACCTATGATCAAAATTTAATATCGATCTCTTTTGCTGGAATACATTACAGCAATCCAAACTATAACCGCCATCAATATATGCTCGAAAACTATGATCAGAAATGGCGCGAAGCTGGTTTTGATAAAACCGCTAATTATTTTAATGTGCCTCCTGGTAAGTATGTATTTAAGGTGAAGGCAGCCAGCAATGATGGGGTTTGGGCAGAAAATCAAATTGCAATAACGATTACGCCACCGTGGTGGCGTTCCTGGTGGGCTTATGGTATTTATGGATTGCTATTTATTGGAGGCATTTACGGAGTTGATCGGTTTCAGCGACAAGCGGTGATTCGCAAGGAAAGAGAAAGAGCAAGGGTACGTGAATTAGAACAGGCAAAGGAAATTGAGAAAGCCTATACCGAGTTAAAAGCCACACAATCACAACTGATCCAATCTGAAAAGATGGCCAGCCTTGGAGAGTTAACAGCCGGCATTGCCCATGAAATTCAAAACCCGTTAAACTTCGTCAATAATTTTTCGGAAATAAATACTGAACTGATCAAAGAGATTCAAGACGAAAGACGTAAGACACAAGATAAGCGCGATGATAAACTGGAGGATGAACGTCTGCAAGACATAGTTCAAAATCAAGAAAAAATAAATCATCATGGAAAGCGTGCTGCAGACATCGTAAAAGGTATGTTGCAACACAGCAGAAGTAGCAGCGGTGTAAAAGAACCAACCGATATCAATGCACTCGCTGATGAATATTTACGATTGGCTTATCATGGATTAAGGGCAAAAGACAAAAACTTTAATAGCGACTTTAAAACTGAATTTGATGAAAAACTACCCAAAATAGAAGTCATTCCACCAGACAT
>JANOQB010000518.1:0-11839 GCA_031422215.1 Cytophagales bacterium
AATTTCCTGCCTATGACAAAGCTTAGTTATTTTATCACCGATTTCATCCACTAATTTTTTCATCAGAAATTTGCTTTGCCCCTGCTTTGCATAATGGAGCAATGTGCCCAACTTTGTTTTGTCAAATCGCTCAATGGCATAGAAATCAAGATAAAATAGATTGTCTAAATGAATGGCTTCAAACCCTTTTGTGCTTTTTAGTTTTTCCATCCCATCAATAAAACCGTTCGGGTCAGAATAAGATAAGTATTTGGAACGGGTAGAGATAAATTCAGTTACTGTTTTCTCCACCGGAAGGCTACGCTGCCGGCACCAAATTTCAAATCCATCAAGCCCTTCATTGAGCCCGCCTGTTTCGGTGATCAAAAGAAAATGCTCCTTCAAAAATTCGCTTTGCTGTTCACCCAATACAACCGACTTGTCGAATTTCTTTTCAGTGTCAATCCGTTTGTAAACCGTCTTAGGGGTTCGTCCTAGTTTTATGATCAAGCCTTCCCCCATCAAGCCATTGAGCACAAGGTGGGCCATCTGTTTTGAGATCATCAGCTTGTCGGTTATTTCTTTCACCGATACCTCGCCTTGTTTAACTAATAGCTGCTTTATTTTTTCCTTAACTGTCATTTGACTATTGACTATCAATAGTCAAATGTAAAGCAATCATTTTATAATAGAAAGAAGGTTTTTTATTTCTGTGCTAAATTATTTAGTATAATTGTTCAATGGATGAAGACTACTTCAAAGGCCGAGGGGCCCAGATAAAAACAGGAAATAAGTTTCTAAAGGCTGAATATGTCACCGATCACATCGAGGGGCTGGATGAACCGCTTCTGGAAAACCCAAAAACGCAAATCTTTGAAGAGAACGCCAAAAAGATTTTGAACCGGGTGGATAGTCCCGACCTTGGCTTCGGTTATTCCATGAACCCCTATCAAGGATGCGAACACGGTTGCATTTATTGCTATGCCCGCAACACGCACGAATACTATGGTTTCAGTGCGGGCCTGGATTTTGAAAGCAAGATCATCGTAAAGAAAAATGCACCCCGGTTGTTGGAGCAAGAACTCATGAAGCCCTCCTGGAATGCCGTGCCCATCATGTTCAGCGGCAATACGGACTGCTATCAGCCGCAAGAGAAAAAGTACGAGATCACACGGTCGATGTTAAAAATACTGGCGCAGTACCGCCACCCGGTAAGCATCATCTCAAAAAACAGTTTGGTACTGCGCGACCTGGATATTTTGCAAGACCTGGCTTCGGATAATTTGGTGCACGTTTATATTTCCATCACCACCTTGGATGAAGAACTGCGAAGAGTGATGGAACCGCGCACAGCCAGTGCCATCAAAAGATTAAAAACGGTGGAAGCACTTTCAAAAGCGGGAATACCTGTTGGCATCATGAATGCACCTATCATTCCAGGGCTTAACCACCACGAAATCCCAGCCATATTAAAAGCAGCATCCGAACACGGTGCGCTCAATGCAGGCATGACCCTAGTGCGATTGAATGGCTCCATCGGAAAAATTTTTGAAGACTGGCTGCAAAAAAACTTCCCCGACAGGTTTGACAAAGTGTGGAATCAAATCTGCTCGCTGCACGGTGGCAACGTAAACGATTCGCAGTTTGGAAGGCGCATGAGCGGAGAAGGAAACATTGCCGATGCTGTTCACCAACTTTATCGCGCTTCGAAAAAGAAATTCTTTGCGGGCAAACAAATGCCACCTTATGATTTGACTAAATTCAGGAAGGGTGGCAACCTTAGTTTGTTTTAATTAATCCAAGCCTGGAATTTCTATTTGACCTGATTGGATGCATTTCAAAATGTCGTCTCTTTGAAAAAACATTCGACCTAGCTACAAATCTCTGTATAGCTCGTCCAATACGATATTGTAAAGTAGCGGTGATAGCAAGCCCTGCGTACATTTTGGAGAAAAGAAAAAGGCTGCACTTCTAAAAGCGCAGCCTTATAAAGAGATTCAAATCTGATATCACTCTTTCTTCAATACACGTATTCGTGTGTTGCCAACAGATATAAAGTAAATGCCCTTGGGTACATCTCTCAATTCCATGCTTGTCTCAGTGGCTCCATCCGCGAATTCAACGGTATTGACAATATTTCCTGTGTGGTCATAAAGTCTAACCTCACGTGAATCTGTCGAACCTCTTGAAACAGTGATCTCATCTATGAAAGGATTTGGATAAGCTGTAACCTTCGCTTTTTCAACATCATCAGTTTTTACGATAGCCCCATCACGAGAGATACGTCCTGAACTTGATGGAGCAGGAATCTGGAACAGCTTGTTGTTAGGTATTAATTGTTTAACCGCGGTTCCTGGAGGATCATAGCTTACCTGCAAAATCTCGCTGCTGCTATAATCATAGTATGTTACTTTTATAGGATAGCGACCTGGAGAAAGGAATTCATAAGTTCCGGTGCGCTCTCTCGCAGAATGCCTTCCATCATTATTAACAACCAGTGTGTTGTTTATATAGAGGAGGCTTCCATCGTCTGAGTTGGTAAAAAAGGAATAGGTGCCGGCTTCATCTATTTGAATAAACCCTTCAAACCAAAAGGTGAACTTATCATTTCTGTTACGAACGCTTATATCAAAGTTGTTTGCTATCCCGGTCTTTTTGGGTATCACTGTAAAATCAAAAGAGGCAACATTGGTAAAGGAAGTGGTGTATTCATAATATTTATATGCCAACCCTTCGCTAGGAACGTAAAACATAATGGAGACTGTATCCGAGCGGTTGCCACGCATATCCACTGCGCGCACTCCAACTTTATTGGTGGAGCCGGGAACAAGGTTTATGAATTGGAATGAATTGGTGGCTGTTGTTCCAGCCAACGTTGAATTAATAAATACTTGGTAAGGGGCAAGCAGGTCATTGTCTGTGGAAGGCAACCATGATAGTGTTGTCTTCAAATCTACAATGCTCGAAACCTGAAGATCGGTGGGTGCAGTGGGAGGTGTAACGTCTTCGGGCATAGTTATGGTTTTTTCATTTGAAAACTTTCCATCTTCTCCACCAATAGCCCTTACCCGGTAGCGATACTGTGCAAACGGGCGAACACCTGCATCTACAAAACTTAAAATATTGACATCCAACTTTGCAATCATTTTATATGATTCAGAACTGTAGCCGTTGAATGTCCTTCTGGTCCTCCATACTTCATAGTATTCTTCTCCAGGTGAGTCCGTCCAAGTCAATATTACTTGATTGGGCGCAAGTGCGGTGGGGTCGTTTAGAACAGCAGGAGTGGGCCCTATATGGGGTGTAACATATACAACCTTGATGATATTGGAAGGCTGGCTTTGGCACCCAATGCTCAGCCCCGAAATCTCCTTTATTTTAAGTGTATAACTTCCCGCATCGCTCACAAGGCCTGTGTTAAGCGAGATGTTTCTCTTGCTTGTGGTTGTCGTTGCAATTTTGTTCCCATCCTTAAACCAATTGTATTGGATGAAACCCAACGGCCCATTCACGTCAACAACATTTTTTGCACTAACATCAATCGGTAGAATAACTGAGCCCGTATTGGTTATTGCAGGTGAATATTGAGAGAGTGGTTTATAGGTGACTTCTAACGGAAAAGACTCATACCACTGATTGTCGCTTCGCATGAACTTCACGGTGTAAGTTCCCACATGTGCCAGTTTCAGATACCTGCCAGTGGCACCCGGTATGTCGGCTCCCTGAAAGGTCCACTGGTACGACTGGAAGCCAGCTGAAAAACCTAATTTCAACGTGTCTGTTTCATCTTGGCATAACCGTGGATCTCCACCAAAAACATAAATTTTTCTTTTGTCCTGAGCTAATATCCATGAGAAAAAATCCGGCTCTGCATATGCTGTGTTCCAGGTAGAATGCCCAAGGGTAGGATATAATGTATAGCGCGGGCTGCCTCCTTTTGCTATTAACATGTTAATTCCTTTTAAAGCTGCGGAAGGAGTTGGGTTTGAATCCTTGCCGCCTTGAAACTGCCAAAAAGGAGTCGTCACGTGAACGTTGGTCATTGCCTCTGCATCGCTTGCAATGGCCGACATGGGCAATACTGCGGCAAAAAGATCAGGGCGTTTTGATGATATATCCCAGGTTCCTCTTCCTCCATTTGATAATCCGTGCAAGTATATCCTGTTATTGTCAACCTGATAGTTGTTGATCATGTGTTCGATTACTTTGACGGCCATGGCTCCGTTTGAATTTAGCTGGCCGCCTTCCCAACCGCCTTCCCAATTTCCGCTGTAGCTCACTTGAGGAAAAATCACGATCCCCGGAAATGCCCGTGTGTTAGAGGGTGAACGATTCACTGCATCGCGATGTGCCTGACCTCCATGAAATAGGTTGTGCCCATTGTTATCATAGCGCAAGTCGGCAACTTCGTAGCTATACCGGCCGTCCCACGCCCTTCCTGATTCGCCCGCTCCGTGAAGCATAACGATCATCGGATATTTGTTAGCATTGTTCTTATTATAGCCAGCAGGAAAAATTGCCCGCCAGTTCATAAATTCTACCATGTTTCCTGCTGCATCTCTATTTGAATAAGTGAACTCCTTATAACCACTATCGTCCCATGTTACCATTTTATAAAAATGATCGGCAGCATGCCTTCTGGTTGAATAGCCGCTGTCGTAGCTAACAGTTTGAGCAAAACCGGTTGCTGTTAAGATGATTAGGCCAATTAAAAAAACGAGATTTTTCATGGGGGATTATTTTAACTTTTGGATTGATTTAATTCCGATATAAAAATAGCAGTATTAAATATTAGATGCATCATTTTTTAGCGTTGGGTCGGGATTTTGTAACCCAAACTTGCTAACGGATTACGCTATTAAAACTGCTTCAAAAATGTTAAAATTTCTTGGTTTACCGGGGCGGGTTTTTCAAGGTGCGGCAAGTGGCCTGCCTGTAAAATTTCCTTTATTTGAAGGGAAGGATAGTGAGATTTAAACACAGCCGTGTTAGAGGCACTAAAATAGGGGTCTTTGTCACCGTACAAAAGAAGAATTTTGTTTTGTTCAATTTTACTTAAGAGGGGCATCTTGTTTTGATTTAACATGTGCATCCAGGTAGAATAGTTACTGTGTTTATATCCTTCAAAATCCATGAAATAAATCAACCTCTCTTTATACATCTCAAACACTTGATTGCTAACAAATTCTTTGCGCTGATTTTCAACCGCTCTGGGATACCAATACACCGTCATTAAAAAATCAGACAGCACGGGTATTCTTAAAAGTGCATTCGTTTTGAACTGACCAGTAAGAGATGGATCGATAAAAACAATTTTGTTAACTTTTTCAGGATGATGAACACTAAAGTCTGTGGCAACAATTGCCCCCATAGAAGTTGAAACGATGTGCAAAGGTCCGCTGATTTGAAGGGTGTCCAACAATTGTGTCAATTGCTCTTCAAACAACTCCGGTGAATTTGCTACCGATGGCCTGGCACTATACCCGCGTCCATACAAATCGTAGGTCAATGTCCTAAACCCTTTCTGTTGAAATTCGGGAATGATTTTTTCAAATACTTCGCACCCTGAAACTCCGCCTCCGGGAATAAATAAAATAAGCTTGGCGGTGTCGGGCCCTTCCAACCTATAGTGAACAAGGCCATTCCTAAGAGAAACAAATTTGCCGGGGGCTTGAGACAAAACTTCACGTGTAAGCGATGAGCTTTCCTGATTGAAATACATGAACGAATAAATCAAGGCGGCTGTCAATAGCACAAAGCCAGATAGGATTGAAAGGATTGTTGCTAACTTCATCTGAATGGTATAACCTGACAATACTACTTCGGTCATTACTTGGGCGACCCCATTTTTAAGTCTCCTAACCTACGTAGTACTCAGTAGGTAGATTTCAACTATTGCTGTTTAATAACTTTGTATCGCCTTGCCCCAACTATAATTATGTAAGATCCGGTGGGGAGATCGGATAAATCCAATTCAACTTCTCTTTTGCCTGCCGGTTCTACCGCCAAATATTTTAAGGTTTGCCCAAGCATGTTTGAGGTGACAATGGATTTAACATTTTCGTTTTCGTCAAGTACAACCATCAACCGATCGGTAAAAGGGTTGGGATAAACTCCGGCTTGGCTTCTTTCACTTTCTTCGATTGCTGTGACCGAGAAGATAAACCCGGGCGATTTTTTTGTGCACGTCTTGGATGAAACTTCCACTTCGTAAGTGCCTGCGGCCAACGGTGTGAGGGTTCCACTTGTTTCTTTCTCTAATAGTTCACCATCAAAAAACCATTGGTACCTGTCACCTTGGTTTATGTTGGTGAGCAAAACCCCAGCCGCAAGCCGGATGGCCGGGGCGATTAAAGAATCTATCTGGACTTTTGCAACCTGATTTTGGACAAGCCCTGCACAATAGCCATAGCTGGCCGCCAGGGTAATTGAGCGCGTGCCAATGCCAAGCAGTTTTTTGTCAAGGACTACGGGCGTGCTGTCGCTGGTAGCTGTTACTATTTGCGACACAGCCTTGCCATTGAAGAATGCCTGATAACTTGCGCCCAGTTGAGCGTCCACAATCAATATGGTTGGGTCCACTTCACACACCGGATCGATGGCAAGCGACACACTGTTTTTTAGCAACGGTTTTTCCTGTATCGCAAAGCGTCCGCTCCCTTTGGTTGCTGCACTTGATGTGATGGTGAAATTGTAAATCAAATCAGGGGTTATTTCTGTAAGCGAGCCTGTGAAATTATCCTTCAGGTGCATTTTCACCAACCGCCTAAAAGATTCAAGCCCTTGAAACGACAAGCTGTAGTTTCCCGCTACGGCATTTGTAATGTTCACCTTGGTTTCCTTTTCACAATAGATTTCGGGCGTGGCATTTATCGCCAAGGCTATGTTATCCTTCGACAGGGTTGAGATGTTGAACAAACTATTGTCAGCCTTTCCGGCATCCCATATCTTGTCATAGTTTTCCGTGCTCTTGTCAGAATAGAGGATGTAGGCAACATCACTGGCGGCATCATTTTTCATCGTAATGCTCAGCACATCTTTCCTATCGTCATCGGCACTTCTAAAAAATGGCCGGTCTGTGGTTTGCTTTGCATTTTCCGCTACGGTTAAGCTGGGGCTGGCCAGCGTTTGTATCCAGAAAGCCTGGCCCGGTGCAATGGCTCCATCAAAGGGTGTATAGAATTGTCCTGTGGGAACAATATTAGGATTATATACTTGCCAGCGATATTGTAGCACTCCATTTAAAACAAAGTTCTCCCTGATGAAAACAGTTTGCGATATGTTTTGAAAGGATGGCCATTGTGCGCCTTGTACACCCGTCCATTGGATTGGTGCGGCATATGGATTTCCAAGTAGGTTCCATCCATCATTTGGGCTAACGGTACCGGGTGTAAGCACAAACGGAATGGTTCCCTGATGCATGGGGCCTGTAGCTTGCCAAGTAGTTGGGGTCACTGCTGCCTCAACAAAAATCACATATCCCTTGCCCCGCTTCAACGTATCTTGATTGGTGCCGCCATTGGGAGGAAAGTTTTGATAGGCCGTACTGACCCAATGGAACAGAGAAGTGCCGGCTCCATTGGTGCCTGTAAAATTTCCCTTCACCGAAATGTAGTTTTGCATGTCGGCAACTCTAAACCCTTTTATGGGTGACGATATGTAGCGGTATATCTTTCCTTCGCCTTCCATAAACCTGCGAAAGGTTACGTTTCCATTTATCCGTGCTCCCGAAAGCAACGAACCTATTCTTGCGGTTCCTGTTGCTTCCGAGTTAAGTACAAAATTTCCAAACAGGTTCACGGTTCCTGTGCTCAATGTCATTAGGTTTTTAAGCAATGAATTGTTCAACACGTTCAGTTGCCCAGAGCCTGTCATGGCAACAGTTAAATTTCCCAGCACACTATTGCCAGCAAAATATAAACTTGAAGTTTGCGATGTAGTGGTATTTAAAGCAAGGTTGCCGCCATTCATGTTTATTTCTCCCGAGTCGTCCGTTGGGTTGATACCATAGTTGCCAAGCACCACAAGATTGTTTTGGCCGAGTTGCATAGTTGACCCAGAATGCAAAAGCAATCCGCTTGACGACCCCGCTCTTCCTACAGTAATTGTTTTGGGTGCGATCGAATTAAAGGCAAGGTTAAGTTCGCTGTTAAAGTCAAGCTCCAAACTTTGAAGAAACAGGTCGTATTGATTTACATTGATTGTATGTGGTTGATTGCCTCTAAAGATCAGAGAATATCGTTCGGTTGCCGTAAGCGGATTGCCCGATGTTCCATTAAAAGTAATATCGCCATAAACCAAAAGGGTTGATTGGTTATTGATTGATCCTTTGAACGTGACCTGATCATCCACAATAAGATTTCCTTTTATCGATGCAGTATTGCGCGGCAGTGTTTTAATAGTGGCTCCTGTTTTCAAATTCAGGTTTCCATAAACTGCCGCAGAAATTGTTCCGCCCACATTCATGTTCACTGTTGAGGTAGGGTCCAATTCAACAAAGGTTGGAAACGTAGCATTGTTCAACGTAATTGTAGAGCCTGCATTGCCGTAAAGTTTGGCTGTAGTGGCAGCATTCAACGTGAGTGAAATATTGTCGCCTACTATTACGCGTGACGATGTGCCCGAAACAACCCAAGGGCTAGCCTGCGTAACTGCAACCCGATTGGCAATATAAAAAAATTGATAGTTGGTGGTGAAGTTTAAAGGACTAGTACCCGTGCCATCGGCATTGGTGCCCCAGGTTGCCAATGCACTCAAGTCTCCTGTCGCTTTGCTATAATAATTGGTAAAGGTAAGGCCCGATGTCCAAAGCTTGTTGTCGGGTATAAAAATGGCGGCTGCATAATCAGCATTTGTGTTAAGTCCATTGAAGTCTCCAAGTCTGTATTTTACACCAAATGACTGAGGAGGAAGCCTTACACCTTCAAAAAAGGTTACCCTTATGGGGAATTTGCCTGCTGTGGTAAAATTGAAAATTCCACTCCTGATACGTGCTCCATGACGGCCATCATTGGTCACAATTGGGGGTACTAAAATTCCGTTAATGTACAACCGGCTTCCATCGCCTGTGCGGGTCCAAAAAGTGTAGGTACCTGGCACATCAATCTGAATATAGCTATCAAAGGCATAGACATAATTTTCTGGATTAAGGGTGTTTTGAAAAGTGATAGCCCCTACTATACTAAAATTGTTGATCACCCCTGTTTGGTTTGGTGCAAGGTCAAAATTGAAAGAGTCGGCACCAGGTGTTTCGCGCAACTGAGTGCCATTGGTAACTGTCCCTGGAAATGTATATGGCCAATATTTAAAAATCACACCATTGATTGGATTTAATGTGGAGGCGCTCAGCGGCTCGGCAAAGGCAGACTTATTTCCACGGAAGTCAACGGCCCGCACATTGAGCAAATAAGGTGTGGCCGGTTCAAGGCCTGTAAATGTATAAGAAGTTGGTGGTGGAGGATTGCCATCCGTATTGTCGCCAACCAAGTCGTTGATCAGTGAAGTAACGCTGTCCTTTCCAGCAAAAACTTCATAGCGGTAAACCACATCGTTGTCGGTGGAGGCAGTCCACGAAATCGAAATGGTGGTTTCGCTTGTTGATATCACTGTTAAATCCTTGGGAGAAGAGGGGCTAACAAAATCATCAAGGGTGCGTGGCCACGGAGCGGTGGATGACTTGTCGGAGAAGCGGCCGTCTCCGTTGGCAATACCCCGAATCACATATTGATATTCGGCAAAAGGACGCAATCCTGTTTGATCAATATAAGTTGTTGTGTTTGCAGCAACGGTGGCAATCATTAAATAGGATGCCTGAGTAGGATAGTTAGGATTTCCCCCGCTTCTGCGGTAGCGCCATATTTCAAAGTATTCTTCATTGGTATTGTCGGCCCAGGTTATCCGCATGCTTTTTTCGGATAATGGAACTACTGTTGGTCTGCCTATCCCGGTAAAATACACGGCATTGGGAGGAAATGGATTTTGGTCAGGGAATGAATGCCATGGTGCTGATGTGGCGGGGTTATAAAACATTGTTTTTACATTGGAAACATTGCTAAGGCAGCCTGAGTTTTCTTTAACAACTACAGCATAATTTCCCGCATTGGCAGCACTGCCCGCCTGATAGCTGATCCTCATGTTGTTGGAGGTGATGGCGGCCACCGTTGTGTTTGAGCCGTTCACTATGTTTCCCGTAATGGCCACACCATTCTTTTGCCAATAGTACTCGGGATATCCCGTTGGTGCATAGAGCACTGTAGAAGTATTGCCGATGGCACCAATATTTGTTCCGTTTTCCCTTGTAAAGGGCAACATCAATGAACCTGTGCTGGTGAGCAGTGGCGTAAAAGTTGAAGCCGACTGGAACGTGATAACAACAGGAAAAGACTGGTGCCACGTGAGGGGATCACCGGGCCGTTGAAATTCAACCACGTATGTTCCGGGTGTGTTGGTAGTTAAAAAGCGTGTTGTTTCACTTGGGATGGCAAGTCCGTCTTTCAACCATCTATAGGCAGTAAAGCCAGCCGAGAACCCAAGCTTTTTTGATGCCCCGGCACAAATCTGTGTGTTTGCTCCAAACACATAAATCTTCCGCTTGTCTTGTGCTAAAATCCAAGAGAAAAAATCGGGTTCGGAATAAGCCGACACCCACGTGTTGTGGCCATTGTTTGGGTACAGATAATACTGCGGTGCCCCACCTTGCGCAACCAATTTATCGATCATGGCCTGAGATCCACCAGGACTGGGATTTGCATCAAGCCCACCTTGGTACAACCTTACGGGCGTAGTGCTATGAATGGCCGCAGCTATATCGGTTTCAAATGGTATTCCGGACATGGCCAGCACAGAAGCAAATAAGTCAGGTCTTTTTGTAGATGTGTCCCATGTGCCACGGGCACCATTGGAAAGCCCATGAATGGTGATACGGTTTATGTCGGCATTGTATTGTGCCAGCATGTAGTTGATAATATCAATCAGTAATTCTTGGTTTTGGCCTAATACACCATATTCCCAACCACCCGACCACGATCCGCTTGAGTTTACCTGTGGAAAAACCACAATTCCGGGAAACGCACGAGGATCGGAAGCGGGCCTGTTTACGGCAAGCTGATGTTCATTGCCACCGTGCTTAAGTTGATGGCTGTTATTGTCGATCAAGGAGTCGGTAAACGCATATACAAACCTACCCTCCCAGGTCCTACCCGATTCTCCTCCACCATGGAGCATAAAAATAATGGGGTATTTTTTTGTGGCATCGGCCTGATTATAACCGGGAGGAAAAACCACCCTGAAATTCATAAAACTGCTTGCCAGATTGGGGTCTCCGTTGGCACTTCTCCAAGCTGCAAATTCCTGATACTTATCATTCCACGCAACCATCGGGTTGTTGTGGCAAAGTTTGGCTAGGCAAGAGTTTGGTGGAATGGTGTCGTTGTAAGCCCGCCAAGTAAACCCTGGGCTAAACTGAGTAGGTTGGGCAAACAAAGCAACACTTTGTAGAAAAAAAACCCCAACTATCAGGATTCGGTTAAAGTACATAGCACTTAATTCTTTCAGGTTAACAAAATACAACACCTTAAACTCTTTTTTTTATTACTTACTCAAGTTGAAAGTAAGTGCAATTTAAAAAAACTGACCCCGGCTTGTTCATTAACAATTTTAAATCCAATAGTTTATTACCAAGCGGTGCGCCAAAACCAATGTTGGGTTTTTTACAAAGTTAAGTTACTATTGAGAATTGGAGCTGAATTCTCTTTTAAGAAAATATGTTTTTTTTTAAAATCAACTTCATTGGCCGGAATTCATTTATGATAACTGTTGAAATCTAAAATCTAACTGTAATTTTATAAAAACTGATTATGAG
>JANOQB010000519.1:0-2117 GCA_031422215.1 Cytophagales bacterium
CCAAATTTGCTGATGCTGGAAATTCGTGGTGATAGGATTTTCCAGATTTCCATCACCAAGTTTTCGCAGCTCGCTAATTTGTTCTTCATAAAATCCACATCTAAGTTTAGATTCTTGTGATCCAATTTATCTGTGACCTCTGTACGGATGATCGTGCTCAGTTTTTTTAAATCAATCACAAAGCCTGTATCCGGATCGGGCAATCCTTTTACCGTAACAATCAAATCAAAATTATGACCGTGCCAGTTTTCGTTGGCGCAAGGGCCAAATACTTCCTCGTTCTTTTCTTTGCTCCAGGAGGGATTGTATAATTTATGTGCGGCATTGAAATGCTCCTTTCTGCTTACGTAGATCATCTTAATTAAACTAAAACCCAAAGATAAGTTGTTGTGAGTTTAAAAACCGATTACCTTTATTATTCCAAATTAATTATTTTTATGGATTATCTTCTGTTCTCAAAATTGAGCAACTCCACCAAGGAATATCTTGAAGAGGTAGAAAAAGGAAAGAGTTACGCGATCATTCGAGAGGGTAAGGCTATTGCAAAATTTATTCCGTTCAAAGAACCGCTGAAAGGGAGTAAGAGAGAGTTTAAACCTGTGACATTAAAAAGTGGTGCCGACTCCTCAAAATACATTCGCGAAGAAAGGGATGAGCGATGACTTCCTTTTTTGATACTTCCGCATTGATCAAAAAGTATATTCATGAAACAGGGAGTGAATTTGTTAAACTTTACCTTACTCAATCGCCATCCATTGCAGTTTGTAGCACAACCAGGGTGGAATGCTCGTCAGTAATCAATCGCATGCTAGCGAATGGTGAAATGACTGCTGAGGAATCCAATTACCTTCAAAACCAAATAGCCGAAGATTTGCAATTTTATGAAGTGATCCCCTTTAGCGAGACATTAGAAAAGATTGCTATTGATATGGTGAAAAAATATAGACTGAGAACCTTAGATGCTATTCAGCTAGCGTCTGCTTTGAGTGTTAGTCAAATTCAGCATTTTTTTGTTTCAGACACAAAATTGAAAGAAAGCGGAAAGGCAGAAGGTCTGTCTGTAATTGACCCAAATGAAAATCAACGATGATCATTGTTACAGGAGCCGCAGGTTTTATCGGCAGTTATTTGATACAAAGACTCAATCAGGACGGTTTCAATGCCATCATCGCAGTTGATAAATTTGACAATGAGGCTAAGAACAAAAACTTAGTAGGTTTAAAAATAAAAGAACGGATTGATCGCGACCAATTTCTTTTTTGGCTCGATAAAAATTATGAAACCATAGAATTTATCTTTCACATTGGCGCGCGCACCAACACGGCAGAATTTGATACCATTTTGCTCGACAAATTAAATACTCAATACACTAAAGACATTTGGGCTCGCTGCTGCCAGTATCAAATTCCAGTGGTCTATGCTTCCTCTGCCGCTACCTATGGTTTGGGCGAAATGGGTTATGATGATGATGAATCAAAAATCCGTTTGCTCAAACCGCTCAATCCCTACGGTCAGTCAAAACAAGACTTTGATGTGTGGGCACTTGATCAAAAAGAGAAACCATTTTTTTGGGCAGGGCTAAAGTTTTTTAACGTGTATGGCCCCAACGAATATCACAAAGGGCGCATGGCCTCGGTGGTATGGCACGCTTACAATCAAATCATCAAAACGGGAAAAATGAAATTGTTCAAGTCGCACAACCCAGCCTATAAAGATGGTGAGCAAATGCGCGATTTTATTTACGTGAAAGATGTGGCCGAAGTGTGTATATTTTTTATGCACCACCGCAAGAACTCGGGCATTTATAATCTTGGATCGGGAAAGGCACGGACGTTTCTTGATTTGACACGGGCGGTATTCAAGGCAATGAGTAAGGCAGAACAAATTGAGTTTATTGATACCCCGATGGATATTCGGGACAAGTATCAGTATTTTACAGAGGCAGGCATGGGGAAGATTAAAAGTGTGGGGTATGGAAAAGAGTTTACATCAATTGAGGAGGGAGTGAGGGAGTATGTTGATGTTATTCTTCGCGAGCGTAGAACTTTACCTTGAGTCAATTGAACAGAGTTTTAAAAAATTTATAAAATCAGATTCTGATTTCAACTGTTTTCCTT
>JANOQB010000520.1:0-6228 GCA_031422215.1 Cytophagales bacterium
CAAAATGAGTTTAATCGAAAGTGTTCACGCCCGCCAGATATTGGATAGTCGCGGCAATCCTACAGTTGAAGTAGATGTAGTTACCAGCTCAGGTGCCTTTGGCCGGGCAGCAGTTCCATCGGGTGCCTCCACAGGCTCGCACGAAGCCGTTGAACTTCGCGATGGCGACAAGAAAAAGTACATGGGCAAAGGTGTGCTCAAGGCAGTGGAAAATGTAAACACAAAAATTGCCTCTGAAGTGGTTGGGCACTCGGTGTTTGATCAGACGTTGATCGACCGGGTGATGATCCAATTGGACGGAACCCCCAACAAAGCCAACTTGGGTGCCAATGCGGTGCTGGGTGTTTCGTTGGCCGTTGCAAAAGCCGGTGCTATGGAAGCAGGCCAATCGCTCTATCGCTACATAGGTGGAGTGAACGCAAACACGCTGCCTGTGCCCATGATGAACATTTTAAATGGTGGAAGCCATGCCGATAACTCCATCGACTTTCAGGAGTTTATGGTGATGCCCGTGGGCGCAAAGACTTTCTCGGAAGCATTGCGCATGGGTGCTGAAATCTTTCATACGTTAAAAAAAGTATTGCACGACCAGGGCCTTTCTACCAACGTGGGCGATGAAGGAGGTTTTGCGCCCAACATTAAATCCAACGAGGAAGCCATCGAAATTGTATTGAAGGCGATTGAGAAGGCGGGCTATAAGCCAGGTTCGGAAATCATGATCGCGCTCGACCCTGCCGCATCCGAATTCTACGATTCAAAAACAAAATTATACCACTTCAAAAAATCTTCAGGCCAAAAATTGAAGCCGCAAGAAATGGCCGAGTACTGGACTAAGTGGGCAAAGAAATATCCAATCATTTCCATTGAAGATGGCTTGGCCGAAGACGATTGGGCCGGATGGAAAACCTTGACTGAAAACATTGGCGACAAAGTACAATTGGTGGGCGATGATCTTTTTGTAACGAACGTAAAGCGTTTGCAAGATGGCATAGACAAAGGCGTGGCCAATGCAATCTTGATCAAAGTAAACCAGATTGGATCGCTCACCGAAACAATTGATGCGGTGAATCTGGCAAAAAGAAATTCATACAAGAGCATCATGAGCCACCGCTCTGGCGAAACAGAAGACAGTACCATTGCCGATTTGGCTGTTGCGTTGAATACAGGTCAGATCAAAACCGGTTCTGCTTCACGTTCCGATCGGATGGCAAAATACAACCAACTTCTGCGCATAGAAGAAGAGCTTGGTGATGTTGCTTATTTTCCTGGCAAGAATTTGTAAAGAGGAGTTCTAAAAACTTCTTTATATCTGTGTTTGAAAACCCTGCCCCAAAAGGCAGGGTTTCTTGTTTTGGGATTTTAAGGTTTTTTATGGGAGTACTAAGCATGAGAGGTGGGTCACTTTTTTAGCATGAATGTTTTGTTTTTAAAACGCATTTGACCTTCTGCCTTAAACATAAAATCCCGACTTGATTTTTGATAAGACAAGAGAACCAAGGGACTTTAAGAACTAAATAACAAGAAAATGGATGTGTTGTGGATTGCATTGGTGATGATCACGCTGGCGGCAGCCGCCTTGATGCTGATTGTTTATAGACTTGGCTATTCTCCGGTTGGCTTTGATGTGGCTGGCATTTGGCTGAACGAGTCAAAGAACATGCGCATACTTCTTTACGATATTGATTCAGAGTTTCAAGGGTCGGTGGTATGGGCCAATGGAGCCGATAAATTGCTTGGCTTCAAAGTGGTGGAGAATTTAAAATTTGGCAAATCGAAAAAGGGCAAAGGCAAATATTCTGATCCCATCACAGGGCAACAATATGATTTGTTTATGCAGTTGAAAAGCAAAGGATCAATCCTGATCAAGGCCTACCTGCCCAACTCCGAGAGCCTTGCGTTTTCGCAAGAGTGGAAATTATTTGTTTCGTAAAGGTTGCTAGGTCATCTTTCGAGCTCCCTGCTTGTCAAGACCGCTCTATTTGGTCAGACGCCTAAAATCCTCGGTACCTCCATGTACTATCAATTACCGATTTGCTTCATTGGGGTTAAAATTCCTATCTTCGTAAAACCATTTTTTAAACTACCATGATCAAAAGACTGCCCCCTGCACTCCGGAATTTTTACATAGTTGCCACCGTTTCTTTTTTTGTGTGGATGATTTTTTTGGATTCCAACGACTTGATATCGCGTTTCAAAATGTCATCCAAGCTAAGAAGCCTTGAGCGCGAGAAAGGATTTTATCAGGAAAAAATATCGGAGGTTGAAAAGGACAGAACAGAATTGATGACCAACAAAGAACTCCTTGAAAAATTTGCCCGCGAGAAATATTTGATGAAGAAGGAGAGTGAAGACCTTTTTATTATTCAAGAAGAGGACTAAAATTAGTTGAACATGAAAGCATCTATCCTGGTTTTTTTTATACTTCTTTCAGTCACTTGCTTTGGCCAGCGCGAGATTGAGGAGGGTGCGGGCTCGTCCTGGAGCGAAAGGCTTTATTTTGGAGGGGGATTGGGATTGAACGGTGGTGTGGATGGGTATGGCAGCAAATATTTTTACTTTGCATTGAACCCCATTGTAGGATACATGGTTACGCCCAAATTTTCTGTGGGCACTGGCTTAAACTGGCAGAGGTTTACCTATACCGAACCGATAAAGTTTCATTACGATCAATATGGTATAAGCCCTTTTATGCGGTATAACTTCAGCCAACTTTTCGCTTATGGCGAATACAACTTACTGAATACACCCACATACAACATAGCGCAACGCAAAACCTTCGACCGCCTTTTGTTGGGTTTGGGATATTCTCAACCCATAGGCGGAAGAGGCGCAGTCAATGTCATGGCGCTATATGATGTGATCTATGACCAGCAAGAGCGCGTGTTCCCATCACCCTGGGTGTTCAGGGTTTTCTTTTCCTTCTGATTTTGTTTTATAAACGTTCTCGGTTTACACTTAACTCGTTAGGGTTTCATTCAACATGATTTTAAGTGAGGCTAACAAACTGAGGATACTCTACTTCTTGGTATTTTGTTGCACGGCTTCTTGGCTGCCCATCTTTGCCGATTATTTGAAAGACCGTGGGCTTTCGGGTATTGAGATCGGATTTGTTTTGAGCATTGCACCGGTTATGATGTTTATCGTGCAACCGTTTTATGGAATGGCTGCCGATACGTTTGGTTATAAAAAGTGCTTGCTCTTTTCTTCATTGCTGGCGGGTGTAAGTTATTGCCTCTATTTTATTGACACTGGTTTTGTGGGGCTCGTGATCACAACCATCATCATGTCGCTCTTTTATAATTCCCTACAACCACTGCTCGACAGCCTTTCGTTGAAGTTGGCTCAGGGAAATCCATCTTTTTCGTATGGAACGCTACGGGTTGCCGGTGCTGCTGGTTGGGCCTTCACCGGAATTATTGCAGGCCATTACATCGACACCATAAATACTTCTGTGATTTTTACTATATCGGCCATCAGCATGCTGCTGCTGTTTGTTTTTTCAATGACACTTGCTCCTGATTTAAAAAATTTACAATCGACTGTCCAAAGAAAAAAGACAACCGTGGGTGGTGTGCTGGCGAACAAGCAATTGATTTTTCTTTTGCTGGCCGTTCTGCTCATTTCAATCGGTGCCACCACCATCTGGAATTTCTATTCGATATACATGAAGGAAAATGGAGCCTCTGCATCGCTGGTCGGTTATGGTCTTTCTTTTCAGGGATTGTGCGAGTTGCCCTTCTTTTATTTCTCGGCAAGGATTATTTTAAAATTTGGTTTGCGGGCAACCCTGATGGTGACAGTAGTGGCTACCGCGCTTAGGTTGTTTCTCTATAGTGTGACAGGGAATCCTAAGCTGGCGATCCTTATCGAACTTTTGCATGGCATATCTTGGTCATTGTTTTGGGTGGTTTGTGTGGAGTATGTGAACTTGTTGGTGCCGGAAGATTGGCGTGCCACTGGGCAATCGCTTTTGTATGCCGCCTATTTTGGTGCGGGTGCCATCCTCGGAAACTTATGGACAGGATTTTTGTACGATGCTCAAATGAAAATGGCCACCATTTTTTTATTGAATGCAGGCGTTGTTTCTATTGTGGCTGTGTTCATCTTTTTCTTTGTGGGTAAACCGCGGGAAGGGGAGGTGTCGAATTAAATCCATCACCTCCGGGTGAATATTTATTTTGAAGCTATCCCTTCGCGCAGACGTGCTAGATACCAATCGATAAATTTTGCCACATCCAATTCGGCAGGGGCATAAGGGCCCGGTTGGTAGCGGCTCGACTCAACACCCTTGAAATTGTTTTCGCACAAAGCCCAATCTTGTTCACCTGTTATCCGCCAGAAATCGGTGAGCCGTTCAATGGAATAATCAACATCTTCTACAGCGACCCCATCAACTAGCCAAGTCAAATCAATTTTGGTATGCGATGGGCTGATGGCAGTAAGGCGCATTGTCCACATATAATCGCTCACTGCATCCATCCAAAAATTAGGATAGACCACCAACCCTAAAACCCCCGCATCAAAATCGGTGTGCTCGCCCATGGGTTTTGAAACCGCCTTGCCATCTAAGCTATAACTTTCCACGCCCGGCCTTAGCGGATAGCGTACTGCAAAATGGAACGAACCGTTTTCGAAATCAATGTTGTTTACCGAGAGCCCTTTGTTTTGCCAGGCCACCTGCCGTTCGGCAAGTACTTCATCAGCTGATTCTCTCAAGTTGGCACCGATTACGGCACTGCAATATTCGGGGTGCGCGGGGCCACAGTGGTAGCATTCGCGAAAGTTTTCTGCAACCTGTTTCCAATTTGTGCGCAACTCATAACTCTTCTTATATGCCACTTTTGCCTTATCGATATGAAACGGTTTAAGCATTGGAGCATAATCCTTTTTTACCTTCGAGAAATCGGGAGGATTTTTTGAGAGCGAAATAAAAATCAGCCCATCCGCCACTTGCACGTGTGCAGGGTGAAGGCTGTGTGCGCTGCGGTCAAAGTCATCCGGCATTAGCCGTGCCTTCAGCAGCGTTCCGTCTTTATCATAAACCCATTGATGATAAGGGCACATCAATTTAGGCGCATTCCCTTTTTCTTCCAGACAAATCAACGATCCCCGGTGGCGGCACGTGTTGTAGTGAGCGAATACCTCTCCCTGGTTTCCCCGGATGATAATGATAGAATCGTTCTGTGCCCCAAACGTAAAATAATCGCCTGGCTTTGGTATCTCCGCGGTAGTGCCCGCGAAGAGCCAATATTTTTTCCAAATATGCTGCCACTCTAAATCAAAGATTTGTTGGTGCGTGTAAAACGGCTGGGATAAACTGAAGCCAGGTTTTTGTTGGTCGAGGAAGGTGGTCAGGTCTTTCATTGGCGGCATCAGGAAAGTAGGACTTCCGCGGGTATCCCCAACTCACGATGAAAAATCCGGGCAAGCTCTAACGTCAAAGGTTTTTTTCCACTGAGGAGTGAGGAAATATAGCCCTTGCTTCCGATCATGCCCACTAAATCTTTATTCTTGAATCCCTTTTCTTTCATCTTTATTTTGATTGCTTCAATAGGATCGGGCATAGGTATAGCGTAATTTTTATCTTCATATTCTTTAATCAATAAAAGTATCACGTGCAAGGTTTCACCTTCTGGCGAATTGCGTTTAACCTTTTTTTCAAACTGCCTATCCACCCATTCCAGGTAAGTTTCATACTCTTTATTAGTCTTGATCTGCTTTAGTTTCATGTTGCTTTATAATGAATTGTTTTACGTTAATTTTATCATACTCACTATGATAACCAAACCACTTGATCTGAATCGTTTTGAAATCAAAGACCACTCTTACAACCAGCCTAAATTTATTTCCTACAATATTGAAAACGACTCTATCATCACCAACTAAACTTGCACTTCTGTAGGTCTTTTTAAGTTCATTGAAACTTTTAAACTCTTGGGTTATCATTTCATGATACAACTCCATCAATGCAAATTCAGCCTCAGGATATTTCTTACAAAAGCCCAGTAATGTCTTTCTTGCGATGATGTTAAACACCTTATAAATTTACAAGAGTTTTCCAATAGAAAACATCCGTCCAATAAATTCCTTTTTAAACAATTTTGGGACTTATGCCAAAGTTGATGCGCTTTTGCAACACGTGCCTCACATTCCCTTAGGCTGACCTTGCATAAACTTAGCCGCTACGAAATATCCACCTATCTAAACTGAGCCTCCGTTGGCTTTTTC